>JAGBUT010000002.1 GCA_017630695.1 Clostridia bacterium | reverse complement strand
CTGATAAATCATAAAGGGATATCTTGTGTATGTGTTTGCATATTCGCGGACAAGCTGAACTGCAGCTTCTTCGTGAGTCATACCGAGAACCATGGGAGCATCGTTTCTGTCCTTGATTCTCATCAGCTCGCTGCCGATGCTTTCATATCTGCCGGACTCAATCCAGAGTGATGCGGGCATAACAACGGGGAACTGAACTTCCTGACCGTCGATTGCGTCCATTTCTTCGCGGATGATGTTTTCGATTTTTCTTGTTATTCTGCGAAGGGGCATAAATGATGAATAAATGCCGTTTGCAACGCCCTTCATATAGCCGCCTCTGAGCATCAGAGCATGGCTGTCAATGACGCAATCCGAGGGCTTTTCTTTAAATCTTTCGCCGCAAAGCTTATCAATTTTCATTGCTAAAACCTCTTTTTTAAAACAAAATTTCAAACATAGTTATTCTACACCATAGCAGAAAAAAAGTCAATCTTCATATAAACTAATTTTTATAATATATAATATAAACCGTGCAGTTGTAAAATTTGACAAATATAATAAATAGTGTTAAAATATTAAACAGAATATTAGCGATACTGAAAAGGAGATAACTATGGGCAACAGACTGAACGTTATTACCGGCGGAAAAGGTTACGTTGGCTTTGCGCTTGTAAAAGAGCTTGAAGCAAGAGGCGAGAAGATGCGCCTGCTTCTTCGTACGGACAGCGAGTATTTCGACGATATTGAGTGCGAAAAATATATGGGCGACGTTACGAGCCTTGAACAGCTTGAAGAAGCTTTTCAGGGTGCAGAGGTTGTTTATCACGTTGCAGGTATTGTTGATATCACCGGCACAAAGGATAAGCAGGTCTGGAACGTTAACTTTGAAGGCACCAAAAACGTTGTTGCCGCTTGTAAAAAGTGCGGTGTAAAAACTCTCGTTTTCTGCTCATCGGTTGATGCAATCCCCGCAAGTGTCGATATGAACGTTATCAGTGAAATCAGTTCGTTTGATCCCGATGCTCTCGAGGGTGCGTATGCAAAGTCAAAGGCGGCCGCTTCCCAGTACGTGCTTGACAGTGCAGACGAAAATCTCAAGGTCTGCGTTGTTCATCCGAGCTGCTGCATCGGCCCTTATGATAATAACAACACTTCGAGCGTCGGTACAATGCTCAATCTTTATCTCAAAGGTCTTTTCCCCGTTTCAATGGATTTCGGCGGATATAACTTTGTTGACGTTCGTGACGTTGCAAAGGGTATGGTTGCCGCTGCAGAAAAAGGCGGAAACGGTGAATGCTACATACTCAGCGGTTACGCTCACACTCTTGATGAGTTTATCAGAACTCTTGCATACGTTTGCGGCAAGAAGCCTCCGAAATTTAAAATTAAAAAATCAATGCTCGAAAAGTTCTTACCTGAAATCGGAGCTATTTTCGATGCACTCAAATTACCGCCGCTTCTTAATGAATATTCAATCCGCAAACTTTGCGAAAATTGCAATTTCTCACGATACAAGGCAAAAGTTGAACTCGGTTATGAGCCGATGACTCTCGAGGAATCTCTTCGTGATACCGTCAAATGGATGAAAGAAAAGAAGCTTTCCGAAAAAGAGCGTGAAGCACAGAAGGAAACTTACGAAAAATTCAGCGAAGATATCAAAAAGCTCGAGGAGAAATACAGCAAAGAGCAGGAAAAGACTCAGGAAAAATACGCAAAGAAAAAAGATAAAGTTCAGGAAAAGGCAAGAAAAGAAATCCAGAAAATGAACAAAGATTAAGAAAAATGACCGGTACCGCAATGTGCGATATCGGTCTTTTTGCTTGATTTTTTTATTAAAATAAAATATAATATAGTCAGAAATTTTTGATAGGTGATTAATATGTTGAATCCTAATATAAATCTTAACGGAAAAACCGTTCTTGTTACCGGCTCTGCAGGTTTTATCGGCGCAAATCTCGTTATGGAGCTGCTTCGCACGATTGAGAGCATAAAAGTAGTCGGTATTGATAATATGAATGATTATTACGACGTTTCCATCAAAGAGCACCGCCTTGCCGAAATCAAAAATCTCGCAGAGCAAAAGCCTGACAGTGAGTATGTTTTTCTTGAGGGCAACATCGCTGACAAGGTTTTTGTTGATTCTTGCTTTGAAAAATACGGCTTCGACGTTGTTGTAAATCTCGCAGCTCAGGCAGGCGTTCGATATTCAATCACCAATCCTGACGTTTATATTGAAAGCAACGTAATCGGATTTTACAACATTCTTGAAGCTTGTCGCAATTATCCCGTTGAGCATCTTGTTTATGCATCCTCATCATCCGTTTACGGCTCAAATAAAAAGATTCCCTACAGCACCGATGATAAAGTCGATAACCCCGTCAGCCTTTATGCGGCAACCAAAAAGAGCAACGAGCTGATGGCTCACGCATATTCGAAACTTTATAATATTCCTTCAACAGGCCTTCGCTTTTTTACTGTTTACGGCCCTGCAGGAAGACCCGATATGGCATATTTCGGTTTCACAAACAAGCTCCTCAGGGGAGAAACCATTCAGATTTTCAACTACGG
>JAGBUT010000032.1 GCA_017630695.1 Clostridia bacterium | reverse complement strand
CCGTGAACTTAACATCAGAAGTGTATCAGATATTATTCATAGAGGCGGCACAATGCTTCACTCTGCAAGATGCCTTGATTTCAAGGAAGAAGCAGGGATGCAGAAGGCTATTGCAACTTGTAAGAAGTTCGGCATCGAAGGTATGGTTGTTATCGGTGGTGATGGTTCATTCAGAGGCGCAAGAGACCTTTCTCTCAGAGGCATTCCTTGCATCGCTATTCCCGGCACAATTGATAATGATATCGTAAGCACTGATTATACAATCGGTTACGACACTTGCCTTAACACAATTATGCAGATGGTTGACAGAGTAAGAGATACTGTTGAATCTCACAGCCGTTGCATCGTTGTTGAGGTTATGGGTAACAGATGCGGTGACCTTACACTCAATGCAGGTATCGCAGTTGGTGCTACAGCAATCGTTATTCCCGAAATCAGCTGTGATATCGAGAAACACGTTATTGAAAGAATCAAGAGAACACAGAAAACTGATAAGAGACATTTCATCGTTATGGTTGCTGAAGGCATCGGCGGTGTTGAAGCTCTTGCAAGAAAGATTGAGCAGGAATGCGGCGTTGAATCAAGAGCAATTGTTCTCGGTCACGTTCAGAGAGGTGGTTCACCCACAGTAAGAGACAGAGTTGTAGCAAGCCAGATGGGTTACTACGCTGTTCAGAAGCTTATTTCAGGTGAAAGCAACAGAGTTATAGTTCTTAAGAATGATTCTATTACTGATTATGATATTTATGAGGCTCTTTGCATGAAGAAGCCTGTTGATGATCAGCTTTATAAGGTTGCTCACGAAATTTCAATCTGAGGTAAACAATGGTATCGTCTGAATTTCTTCAGCTTCGCAGAAAGATTATTGCGAAGGATTTTAAATCACTCAATGATATGCAAAAAAAAGCGGTCCTCTCTACGGAGGGACCGCTTTTGGTGCTTGCCGGTGCAGGCAGCGGTAAAACAACCGTTCTTGTTAACCGTATAGCAAATATAATTAAATACGGCAAAGCTTATTTCAGCGACTATTGCCGCTACGAGCCTACAGATTCTGAAATAGCTCTTATGAGAGCTGTTGCAGATGGTGTTGTTGAAGATGTTTTTGATATTGAACATCTTCTTAAAGTTGATGCTGCAAAACCTTGGGAAATACTTGCAATTACTTTCACAAACAAAGCTGCGGGTGAACTTAAGGAAAGACTTGAAAAGATGCTTGGCCCTGAAGCACTTGATATCTGGGCAAGCACCTTCCATTCAGCTTGCGTACGTATTCTTCGAAGAAATGCTGATTATATCGGATATTCTTCAAACTTTACTATCTATGACACTGATGACAGCAAACGAGTTATCAAAGATTGTATCAAGCAGCTTGGCTTCAGCGATAAGATTATCACGCCTAAAGGTGTACTTAATGAAATCGGCAGAGCAAAAGATTTGATGATAACTCCTGAAGTTTATATCAAAGAAAACTATGTTGATTTGAGAAAACGTAATATCGGTGCAGTTTATGAAATGTATCAGCAAAGACTTAAAAATGCTGATGCGATGGATTTTGATGATATTATCGTCAACACAGTTCGTCTATTACAGAACACACCTGAGGTTCTTGAATACTATCAGCGCCGTTTTAAGTACATTATGGTTGATGAGTATCAGGATACTAACCACGCTCAATATCTTCTCACATCGCTTCTGGCGGGCGGATATGGCAATATCTGCGTTGTTGGTTATGATGACCAGAGTATTTATAAGTTCAGAGGTGCAACGATAGAAAATATTCTGAGCTTCGAGCATGAATATAAAAATGCAAAAGTTATCCGTCTTGAGCAGAATTACCGTTCAACGCAAAATATTCTTGATGCCGCTAACAAGGTTATTGAGAATAACGAAAATCGTAAAGGCAAGAATCTTTGGACAGATAACGGCAGGGGAGATCTTATAGTTTATCATACCGCCGAGTCAGACCGTGATGAAGGTTATTTCATTGCTGAAAAGGTGCTTGACGGTGTAAGAAACGGTAAAAGCTACAGCGATTTTGCTGTTCTTTACAGAATGAACTCCCAGTCAAACCTTGTAGAACAGTCTTTTGTCAGAATGGGTATTCCTTACCGAATTATCGGTGGACATAAATTCTATGACAGAAAAGAAATCAAGGATGCTCTTGCATATTTAAGTGTTGTTGCTAATCCCAATGACAGTGTAAGACTTCAAAGGATCATCAATGAACCAAAACGAGGTATCGGTGATACTTCTGTTACAGCTGCGCAAGAAATTGCAGACGGTCTCGGCATCGGTCTTTTTGATGTTATCAAATCAGCAGATCAATTTCCTAAACTAAGCAGATGTGCAAAGAAAATGAAGGAATTTGCTGATATGATTGAAGGTTTCATTGAAGATCAGGATAGCCTTGAACTTTCAGAGCTTTTCAAAAAGGTTATGGCGGATACAGGATATATTCAGTATCTAGCTCTTGATAAAGATACATATGAGGATAGAGTTGCCAACCTTGATGAACTTTCCAACAACCTTCTTCGCTTCTCGAGAGATAATGATGAAGCTACACTTAACGATTTCCTTCAGGAAGTTGCTTTGATGACCGATATCGATAATTATAATGCTGAAGCTGAAACGGTTGTTATGATGACTGTTCATTCAGCAAAGGGTCTTGAATTCCCCGTTGTATTCCTTGCAGGTATGGAGGAAACAATCTTCCCCTCATCTTTATCGTCTACCGATGAAAGCGAAATAGAGGAAGAGCGCAGACTTGCTTACGTTGGTATTACAAGAGCTAAAAAACAGCTTTACTTAACAAGAGCAAGAACAAGAATTCTCTTCGGTCAGACAAAATTCAATCCTCCGTCAAGATTTATCAATGAAATTCCCGATAATCTCCTTGAAAAAACGGGTGAGATTTTTGCCTCAAGAGTCGGCTCTTCTGCATCACAGACGTCAGGTCGCTCATTCGGTATTCCGTCTCATTCACAACAGTCTCAGCAGCCTTCAAGAGGTTTCTCGGGTGCTTCAACAGCCTTCAAGCCTCCCGTTAAAAATGAAATCCAGTTCAATCCCGGAGATACCGTTATACATAAGGCTTATGGAGAAGGTGTTGTTCTTTCGGCAAAAGCGATGGGTAATGATACGCTACTTGAAATTGCTTTCACAACATCAGGAACAAAGAAGATTATGGCTAACTACGCTAAAGTTGAAAAGAAATGATAAAATAAACCACTGCAATAATTATGTTGCAGTGGTTTATTTTATCATATATATCGGACTTGCTCATATACTTTATTAAAGAAATATATCTGGAGGTTTAAAATGAGTAAGTCAAAACATAGGTATAAGGTTTATAACGGGAAAGCAGTTAAAGAAATTCTGGAAAATTCAAGAGTGTTTATATTAATCGGTTTATTCGCAATCGGAATAATAATAGGTTCTACTGCAATAAAAAACAATGGCGAAACAGCGGAAAAAATCAGATACATAATCGGCAATTATGCGATGCAACGAGCAGGGCAGGGGATGTCAGAAAACTTTTTTAATTCATTACTTTCGAATATGATGTTTGTTCTGGTTTCGGTATTTTTGGGTTTTTCATTAATTGGATCCCCCTTGATAATGACGTTACCTTTTTTTAAAGGTGCGGCAATAGGTGCTGTAAGCGGATATTTGTATCTTGAATATAAATTAATGGGTCTCGGTTACAGTGTTCTGATGATATATCCGTCATCTGTTATTTGTATGGTCGCTTTAATAATAATCTTTAATGAATCCTGCGAATATTCGCACAATGCATATCTCAAGGCGATTAACGGCAGAGGTCATTTTGAAAAAGATGAAACGAAACTATTTCTTATTAGACAGTTTATTTTTTCATTAATTGTTGCAGTTTCTGCGTTGATTGATGCAGTATGCGTTGAGTTGTTTTCAGGATTTTTTGTTTTTTGATAACTTATTAAGGGGATTTGAGTTAACCGCCTCTCGAAGCTGTTCGGAATGAACGTGAGTATATATTTCAGTTGTTGAAAGGTTTTCGTGACCGAGAATTTCTTTAAGCTGAAGCGGATCAACGTCGCCATATTGATACATTAACGTTGCTGCAGTGTGACGAAGCTTATGAGTTGAGAATCCTAATCCAGCAAGACCGCTTCTTTCAAGGCATCCTTCAACAATCTTCTGAACAGACTGTCGGCTGATTCTTTTCTTCTGGTTGCTTATAAAAAGTGCGTCTCTGTCGGCTAATCCATCGGCAGGGCGAACACGCATATAATCTTCAATAGCTGAAAGACAAGCTGAATTGAGATATACAGTTCTTTCTTTATTACCTTTACCAAGCACTCGAAGGGTATTATCGTCCTTAATATGAGAAAGATTAATTCCAACGAGTTCTGATAAACGCAGACCGCAATTAAGGAATAAGGTCAGAATGCAATAATCTCTTTCTTTAAATTTACCATCAACACTTTCAAGTAATGCTATACTTTGTTCAAGCGTAAGGTATTTAGGCAAAGCTCTTTTAGTCTGAGGTGATTCGAGGTGCATAACAGGGCTCTTATCGATATAATTGCTCATTTCAAGAAAACGGTAAAATCTTTTAATTGCAACAGCTTTTCTGGCACGAGCATTATTGCTGTTTTTTCTTTCGTTTCGACAATAGGCGAGAAAAGCGTATGCATCGTTAAGAGTTATGTTAAAAATAAACTCATCAGTTAAATCTGAAATCCGAACCTCTTCTATCGGAATGTTTTTTGGCACAAGACCTTTTGCTTGTTTGAGATATCTGAAAAACAATCTTAAATCCGATGCGTATTCAAGAACAGTTAATTCAGATTTGCTTTTTATAGCAGAGAGATAATCAAGATATTTGATTACAATTGCCGGGAGAGTGACGATTTCTTCTCGACGCATAAGAAAGCTCCTTTGAACACTATATATAAAAAAATAATAGCAATTATACAAAATAAATGTTTTGTATATTATAGGGGAGTTCGTTTAATAATATGACATGTATATTTATAGTATATATTAATATATCAATCAGATGATTTTTCCATCAGTGGCAGTATTCCGCCGATATCTGTTAACGTTTCATCTGATAATTCAATAGCTTCTATATTATGTTTGCTGATAAAATCTAT
>JAGBUT010000031.1 GCA_017630695.1 Clostridia bacterium | reverse complement strand
AGCCCAAATCCTCATTCGCAGGTGACTACGACGAATTCGTTGCACTCAAAAGCGATCTCGACGAACACGACGGTGACGACACATACCGTATGGAACTCGTTGACAGCAGAGCAAGAATGGACCCTGCGTGGTACGGCTATAACGGTGTTTCCACCTTCACATCAATGGCATACGAAAAGCTCTCCAACACGCAGAGCAACCTCGGTATGTTCGGCAACTATATCAACAGCTACACCTATAATCTGCAGACTCCCGTCTACAATATGATGCATTCGCTCAAATATATTGTTGACAATTCAACCGACGTTGACCTTGCAGACGACTATTATTCACAGCTTATGACCTCGGGCAAATTCACCGCATACCAGAACGATTATTACCTGCCCATCGGTTACTCCGTTGAGAAATCCGTCAGACTCTGGTATTCCGATAAAACCAATCCCTTTGAAGTTCAGGGTGACTGGTTCGAGAAAACAACCGGCGTAAGCGACGTTTTCAAGAGAATGGATATCAGCGAAGTCCGTTATTTCCAGTTTGACGAAATCACCTCGGGTCTTGAAACGGGCGATATCTATTTCACAAAACCCAACACAGGTGAAGGCGAAGCAACCTTCTTCCTCAGCGTTCCTGAAGCACGTCACTGCTATCTGTTTGTTGATTCTTCTGCTTTTGAAGAAATCACAATCAACAAGGGTGACGAATCACACGTTCAGAACGTAAGCGAGCCTTATATCTATGACCTCGGAATCGTTTCTCCCGATGAATTCGTAACCGTTCTCATCAAGGTAAAAGACAGAGATTACGGATACATCGATTTCTATCCCTATTACGTTGACGACGAAGCTCTCAACAAAGGCTACGAAATTCTCAAGCAGGGTCAGCTCAACGTCACATCCTTCGAGGATACAAAGATTACAGGCACCGCTACAGCTGCAAAAGACAGCGTATTCTTCACCTCAATCCCCTACGATAAGGGCTGGAAGATTAAAATTGACGGCAAAGAAATCGACGAAAGCGATTACATTGCACTCGACGAAGCATACCTTTGCTTCAACATCCCCGCCGGCACTCACGAAATCGAATTGGAGTTCGAGCAAAGAGGCTTTGTTATCGGTGTTGCAATCACGGGCGCAACAATCGTTCTTATGATTCTTGTGGCTTACCTTTTCACAATCCTCAAAAAGAAAAACGAAGAAAAGATTGCTTTCCTTGAATCAGAAATGGTAAGAATCAAGGAAGAAATCGAAGTGCAGGAAGCTCTCAAAGAAGTTGAGCTTGATATGGCAGAAAACGATTCACCTGACGATGCAAACGATGAATCCGAATCGTCTGAAGAATCGGATGAAACAGAAGAAAACGTTGAGTCAAACGATGAATCCGTCACTGCCGACGAAGATTTCACAGACGAAGCCTGAATAATCTAAACCAAAAGCCGCATCATTAAACCGATGCGGCTTTATTTTTTTATTTTTTATCTTGATAAAAATCTTAAGGTGTTATATAATATAAAATTAGTTAGTACAAAATCAGGAAGGGTGTTGACTTTGGGCAGAATCGGCTTTGATAATGCGGCTTATATTGAGCGTCAGTCCGAGCAAATCAGCAAAAGAATCAATGAATTCGGTGGCAAACTCTATCTCGAATTCGGCGGCAAACTCTTTGATGACTATCACGCATCAAGAGTTCTCCCCGGCTTTGCTCCCGACAGCAAACTTCAGATGCTCAAGCATATTGCAGATGACGTTGAAGTTGTTATCGTTATCAATTCTGGTGACATTGAAAACAACAAAATCCGCCGTGACCTCGGCATAACTTACGACGCTGACGTTTTGCGTCTTATCGACGCTTACAGAGGTGCAGGTCTTTTTGTCGGCAGCGTTGTTCTTGCACAATATAAAGGTCAGCCTTCCGCACTTGCATTCAAATCAAAGCTCGAGCAGCTTGGTGTTAAGGTATTTATCCACTACACAATCGAGGGTTATCCCTATAACGTTGCTCACATCGTCAGCGACGCAGGCTTCGGCAAGAATGATTTCATCGAAACCGAAAGACCCCTCGTCGTTATTACCGCACCCGGTCCCGGAAGCGGCAAAATGGCAGTTTGCCTTTCACAGCTTTATCACGAAAATCAGAGAGGCAACAAAGCCGGTTACGCAAAGTTTGAAACCTTCCCCATCTGGAACCTTCCTCTCAAGCATCCCGTTAACCTTGCCTACGAAGCCGCAACAGCAGACCTTAACGACGTCAATATGATTGACCCATATCACCTTGAAGCATACGGTGTAACAACCGTTAACTATAACAGAGACGTTGAGGTTTTCCCCGTACTCAACGCACTATTCCAGAAAATCGAAGGTGTGAGCCCCTATAAATCACCCACAGATATGGGTGTTAATATGGTTGGTTACTGCATCTGCGATGACGAAGCCGCAATCGAAGCTTCAAAAGCAGAAATTGTTCGCCGCTATTTCAACGCAATGTGCGACCTTCGTATGGGCAGAGGTAAGCAGGAAGCCGTTGATAAAATCGTCAGCCTTATGAATCAGGCAGGGATAACTGTTGATGACAGAAAGGTAGCCAGGGCAGCACTCGAAAAGGCTGAGCTGACTGGCGGACCTGCTGCAGCAATCGAACTGCCCGACGGTACAATCGTTACAGGCAAAACAAGTGACCTTTTGGGT
>JAGBUT010000030.1 GCA_017630695.1 Clostridia bacterium | reverse complement strand
TATGGATCAAATCAAAATAGGAAAATTTATTGCCGAGCGCAGAAGGCAAAAGGATCTGACACAGGTACAGCTTGCTGACAAGCTGGGCATCACCGACAAGGCTGTGTCCAAGTGGGAGCGAGGCATTGCAATGCCCGACACATCCATTATGCTTGAACTCTGCGATATCCTTGGCATCAGTGTAAACGAATTACTTTGTGGGGAGAAAATCAATATGGAAAACGAAAACAAGAAAAACGAGCAAATTCTTTTAGATATGGCAAAAGAATTAGAGAAGAAAAACAAAACGATTTGGTCATCTATGTGGGCAATTATGATTATAAGCATAACAGTCCTAATTGCAGGTATCTTTATTGCTGCATTTTTGATTCCCGAAGGAGTGTGGCAACTTGTCACAATTCTTAGTGTTTGCGTTGTGTTTTTGATACCGTGCTTCTATGCATTAAAACTTGAAGTCAGTGTGGGTGCTTACAAGTGCAAAGAATGTGGATGCGAAATTGTACCTACCTATAAAGAAGCAATGATGGCAATGCACAGAGGAACAACTCGTCACTTAAAGTGTCCTAAATGCAATAAACGAACTTGGTGCAAGAAAGTATTGAAGAAGTAAATTCCAATTTGTCGGACTCCTTCGATTTTATCGAGGGAGTTTTCTTATGCAAACGCTGAAAATAAAATAAAAAATATCGCCGTGCAATATAACGAACTCCTGTTTTTTCTGTTTTTCTCGCATAATCTCACTTTTTGAATAAATCTGAATATCAAACTATAACAAACATTATTTAAATTGAAATTTATTTTAGTATAAACCGCAATTTCTGACAAACAATAACAGGGCAACCAAAATATAAGGAGAAAGATATAAATGAAAGCCACAGGTATTGTCAGAAGAATTGATGACCTCGGCAGAGTCGTCATCCCCAAAGAAATCCGCCGCACCATGCGTATCCGTGAAGGCACCCGTTACAGACAACATTGACACAGTCAGAAAACTACATTTCCGCTATGTTGAATTTAGAGAAACGGTTGGAGTAAAACCCTTACATATCAACGGTTTCAGGCGTTTACTTTCGTTCTGAAAGTTGTTGGTCAAACATTCGACTTATTGAGCAAAAATTTACCTGCTTTGAACGAAAATACAATTTTATAAGATGGTTACAGAAAAGCCGACGGGGTTTAATCCGTCGGCTTTTGTGATTATTTAATTATCGGAACGTTGCTGACGAGCTGTTAAAATACGGATGCAATGCGGTTTATGATCCAATTAAGAGCATCCCATACGAGGTAGAAAAGACGCATTGAGAAATACTTAACGGGAGTGTTGATAATCTCGATGAGGTTATCGCACTGTGCCTTGTATTCATTGAGTCTTGCCTTTTCAGCTTCGCCCATATTATCATTTGTAAGGAGCTCGTCAATCTTTGCTTTGAGAGCTTCGATTTCGTCTTTCCAGAAGACGGTAACTCTTTTTTCGTCTAATGCTTCAAGCTCTGCACCGATAGAGTCAACTTCTGAACCTGCCTTTTCGATTTCTTCAAGGAGAGCTTCAAAGCCAGCCTTGATTTCATCGTATTCAGCCTTCTGCTCATCGGTGAGGTTATCGGGATTGACCGCTTCGATTTCAGCAATCTTTTCTTTGATAGCCGCCTTATCGTCGCTTGTTACTGTTTCGGGATTGTAGTTATTTTCAATACCCTTGATTTCTTCAAGCTTTTCTTCTGTTTCAGCAATCTTATCTTCAAGACCTTCGATATTTTTAATCATATCTTCAAGAGCAGTCTTTTCATTTTCGGTTGTATTTGTGCTGTCGATAAGAACCTGAATCTCTTCTTTGAGCTGTTCAAGGTCAGCCTTGTCGGGTGACCTGACTGTTGCTTCGTCATAGGACTTGACAGCTTCATCAACTCTCTTGATTTCTTCTGCAACTTCGGTAAGCTTTGCAACAAGTTCATCGATTGATTCATCGTTTGCTTCAAGAACAGCCTTTTCATCTTCAGTGAGATTGTCACCGTCGGTGAGAGCCTTGATATCCTCGATGAGTTTGCCGAGTGCGGGAATATCGGCTGACGTTACTGTTTCGATATCATAACCGTTTACTGCTTCATCGATTCTTGCAATTTCATCCGCAGTTGCATCGATTTTTGCAAGAAGTTCGTTGCACTTATCGGCGATTGCTTTGTATTCCGCTTTCTTTTCGTCGCTTGCAAGGTCTGTTACCGCATTTTTAATCTGCTTTGCAACGGCTTCGATTGCTTCCTTATCGGTTGATTTAACGTTATCAACGGTGAGTGCATCGATTGCGCTTGTGTCGGGAGCAACTTCAAAGAGAACGGTCTTTGTGCCTGTGAAATTACCGTTACCTGTGATTGTGAGTTCATATACACCGACGTTTGTTGCGGTGTTATCACTTATATCATAGGTTACGTCTTTGCCGATAACTGTTACGCTTGCAATTGACTGTGTCTGCTCTGTGCCGTTATAGATAAGAGCATCGCCGAGAACGATTTGGGCATCGGAAATATCTCTTGGAAGAACCTTGCCCGTTGCCTGAACGCCGTAATTGGGTGCCATCCAATCACCGTATTCGGGGAACTGATAGTTGTCTGTGTCTGCGCCGTTCACATTGTAAACAACCTGAACGGGAGCACTGTCTGTAACGGTATGCGCATGATAATAAGCATCAATTACAACATAGCCTACATTATCGCCGTCAACAATACCGTCAAAGGTAACAACAACCTTTGAGGTATCAACCTGGTAATCGTCACCGTAGATTCTGTCGGGAACGGTTGCGGAAACGGATACTGCTTTCTTTTCGATTGTAGCGATAACTGTTTCAGTCTCGGTGTCATTGTGGTTGCTGTCACCTTCAACCTTATAATATACGGTATATTCACCTGCATTTGTGCCTGTGGGGGGTAACGGGGAATATTTTTCACCGTCAAGGCTGTAAACTATCATACCGTCGTTCGTATCACCTATGACAACAAGAGTCTGTGCTTCACCGTTATAGGTGAGTTTGTTTGCTTCAGGGTAAACTTCAATCAATGAATCAGCCTTTTTGATTTCAAATGTCTTTACAATCTCGCCTTCGTAATCGCCTGCACTTGTTACGGTTACGGTTGCAGTACCTGCGTTAATATTATCTGCGAAAGCAATGGTATAATCCTTGCCCTCGGTGAGAATTTTGCCGCCGATTGTAACTGTTACATCAGGTTCTTGAGCCGCACCGTTGTAAACAACGTCCTCTGCGGTAACAACAGCATCGGCAGAAAAATCAGCACCTTTTTCTATTGTTACTTTTTCTTCAATAATTTCTGAACTGCCGTCAACAACCTTGCCCTGTGCATTGCGGAAATAATAACCGTCTGCAAGAAGTTCGTTGAGCGGGTCTAAAGAAGTGATTTTTATTCCGCCGTTAAAGATGCCGCCGCTGAATTTGTTTTGTTTATTATAGTACGAAACAGCGAACATATCGTTGAACGTACCGCCCGATACAACTGAATCGGCATAGCAGAAAACCATACCGTTAACAGTGCCGCCGTTAACCTCAAACAAACTGTGGGAAGAGGCACTGTATACAGCCATAATTGCGTAATCGTTCTCAGCCGTTATCGTGCCGCTGTTAAGAATAAACTTACTGCCAACGCCAACGTCTATTGCTGAACCTGTTTCGCTTCTGATAACACCTGTTTTGTTTTCGGATGAATCTTCAACCGTAACTGCAAAGCCTTTAAGTGCCTGAACAAAAATTGTATCACCCGAAGTGCAGTTAAGGGTTTTTCCGTTAAGGTCGATTGTAACAACACCGCCTACGCTCCACGTTGAATCAAGAGTAATATCATCAAGCAAGGTGATTGTGGCGTTTTCATAATCCCATCTGACTGCATCTGCTGCTTCTTCAAGAGTTTTGAAGGGTGAGCCTTCGAGCTCATTGCCGTCTTTGTCGGTTACCTTTGCGGCATAGTTGAGAAGTGTGAATTCAACGCTTGCAGTTGCGCCGCCGACTGTTACGCTTGCGGTATATGTGCCTGTGGTTTTGGGAGCTTTACCGTCTGCGGTTGAATAAGTAACTTCACTAACTGCAACCGAAGTGTCAACAAGGTTGTTTTCAACAGTAGCTTCCTTTGCGGTTGTGCCGTCTGCATAAAGGTCTGCGGGTGCAGAAATTGTTAATGTGCTCTGCGGATTGGGGCAATCTACTCCGTTGGCACACTCTGCGGTAATTGTGTTACCGCTTGCCGAATATGTGAATGAGTGTGTAAGAGCTGTGCCTTCAATTTCTCTGGTGTCAGTTGTACCGCAACCGTAATCACATGAAGCGGTTTCCTTTGCGTTTAATCCGCATTTTGCCTCAGAAATTATTGTGTAGGTATTATAAGCATGAGGTGCGACTTCGCCCTGTGTTCCGCCACAGACGGAGCAGGTTTCAGGTGCCGTGCAGGTTGCTTCCTTCCAGTCGTGACCGAGAGCCTCACCCTCTGTCATACCGCAGGACTGACAGGTTTTCGGCTCGGTGCAGTTTGCATCCTTCCAAAGATGATCACCGTGGAACCAGATTGTGTTATCGTTATGACTAATTGTTCTTGCTGTCGGATCAAGAGCTTCAAAATAATCATAAGCCTCTTCAGAGTCAACCTTTACAACAGCACAGTCTTTAGCTGTATACTGTGCTATGGTGATTTTTTCGTTTACAATAAGATTCTTTGCGATAATTGGTGAGTTGTTTTGCCGGAAATACAAATCACCGTTCGTGTTACCGGTAATTACGGGCGAGCCTGTTAAGGTTACCGCATCGGCTGAGCATACACGGATGCCCTCATTGTTATTGATAATTGAGCCACCGTATATATTGACTTTGCCGTCAGATTCGCTTTGAATAACTCCGTAATACGAACAGCCTTTAATTGTTCCTCCGTACATATTGAATCTGGTATTAGCACTTTCATTAATACCACTTGAACAATCCCTGATAGTACCGCCGTACATATTGAGGGTTGCATAGTAACCGTTCGACTTATCACCATAAAGATTAATTCCCGTTTTTGTGTTGTTATGATAAATTTCACCGGTGCCCTTGCAGTCGCAAAGGTTTACGGTAAGATCGCCGCCAGTAGCATAGATATACACGACGCGGCTGCTGTTGCCCGTATGATAAAGATCATAACTGTTCAGGCATACGGTCACCGTACCGGAGCACTCAATGACCAGCGTAGGCTCATAGGTTTCCATAGCCCAGTCTTTTTTTATATAGTAATTGCCCGGCTGGGTTATTTTGAGACTCCAACCGCTTTGACTCAGCGCCGTATATCCGCTGTGATTTCCGTCGCAGCCGCCCAATGCCGCTGGTGTCAATGCCGCACTTGCCGTGAACAGCGCTATCGGAGCCATCGACAGAAGCATTGCCAATACAAGCAGTATGCTTATGAGTTTGGTTGTCTTTTTCATAGGGTTTCCTCCTTTGTATGTGAATACAAATTAATTATGTATATAAAAGCCATTCGGCTTATTCAGCGTTCATCTGTTCAACATATTCCTTGAACTCTTTGAAAATTCGTTTACCGAGTGAACGGTAGTCCATTGCAAGAACTTTATCAATTTTTATCTTGCGGATTTCTTCGGGCACGTTATAAATCGTCATTATCGTATTCAATGCACCTGCAATGCGCATTTCAAGCGGTACGGTTTTATCAATCGCATTCAGGGTTGCGTGTTCAACGCCTGCAACAAGGATTTCCGCTTCCCTGAACTGCTCGTCTGTCCATTCCGAACAATACTCCGCAAAAACTTCCTTTGCCCGTGCGATATCGTTGTTGTGAATAATTTCAAGGCACTTCGGACTCTGATATGCAGAAACAAAAAAGTCCTTTGCAACCTCGCTTTCATCACAAGCCGATGCCATTACCATCAGTTCACAGCATACGGCGAGCAGACTGCTTGCTCCGTCATCAATCTCTGCGTTTATCATCTTCCATTGGAATTTGCAAAGCCAATCCGTAAGCACCGCAAGAATATCTTCTTTTGACGGAAAATAAAATGTATAGTTGCCTTTACTTATTTTCAGCTCATCGCACACCATTTTTACCGACGTTGCCGTATATCCGTAATCAAGAAACATACGTGTTGAAACACGGATTATTTTATCTTTTGTTTTCTCTTTCTTTGCCATAAAGCCTCCCTCAAAAAATATTTGTATGAGTACTAATCACAATTTAGCACGAGTGCAGATTTGTGTCAATATATTTTGAAGAAAAAGTAAAAAATGTGCAAAAACAGACACCCATCATTTTCGGCGACATAATTCAAGAGTTGCAAAAATAACCTCAGGGAATTATAATGAGATTGATAAATAAGAATTTGTACGAAAGGATAAAAAATCATGTTCAGAAAAAGTATGGTTTTTTTGCTTGTTTTAACTATGTTGGTCGGCTTGCCGTCGGGCGCATATGCCGAAGAATGTGTTCCCGAAAAGGAAGGCTATGTGCTTGATTTCAGCACCGAATTTAATGACGGCAATTTAAATGCGGAGTATTGGTTACCGCAATATCTGCCTCACTGTACTACCAACATAGCAGGGTCCACTGCAAGATATAAAGTCGAGAACGGTTGTCTGAATCTGTATATTACAAAAGATTCGCCCGATTATTTTGGCGGTCAGCCAGGATCGGCAGATTCCGATAATCTTCTATGGATAGCCAACGGTATTCAGACTTGGGAAAAGAATCATCTGCATCCGGGCGGTGCTCAGCAGAGGAAAGTTGAGCCTTATGAAGGATACGCAACCCAGTATGGCTACTTTGAAATACGAATGAAAATGCCTGACACAGGTGGCGGCGGATACGCATCATGGTGGCTTATCGGTGCTCAGGATGATACCGACGGAACAGATTCTGTTCAGAACGGTGAAATAGATGTCTTGGAAACCTTTTTTAAATCTCCGGG
>JAGBUT010000029.1 GCA_017630695.1 Clostridia bacterium | reverse complement strand
TTTCCGCACTCTGCGGTGACCTCGGCGGCGGTTTCGGTTACAAAGATGAAAACCCTGCAAGAGTTGAAAAATCAAAGAGAATTCTTGACCTTGCAAAGGAACTCGGCACAGACGTTGTTACAACTCATATCGGCGTTGTTCCTGCTGATAAGAATCACGACAGATATAAGGTTATGCAGGAAGCTTGCTTCGAACTTGCTTCATATGCTGACAGCATCGATGCGCATTTTGCAGTTGAAACAGGCCCTGAAACATCAGCTATGCTCAAGGAATTCCTTGACGGTCTCAACTCAACGGGTGTTGGCGTTAACCTTGACCCCGCAAACCTTGTTATGGTTACCGGTGACGATCCTGCAGGTGCTGTTTATAACCTTCAGAAATACATCGTCCACACTCACGCAAAAGACGGTAAAATGCTCTGCTACAGAGATCCCGAAATCGTTTACGGCATCGTTAAAGACCCCCTCGTAACCGGCGATTCATTCATCGAAGTACCCCTCGGTGAAGGCAGCGTTAACTGGGAGAAATACCTTGCTGCGCTTGAAGATATCGGCTACAAGGGCTTCCTCACAATTGAAAGAGAAGTTGGCGACGATCCCGAAAAGGATATCAGAAAAGCTGTTGAATTCCTTAAAGGTCACGGCTGCTGAGGAGGCTGATTGAAAATGAAAATCGGTGTCAGCAGTTACAGTTATCAGCAGCTCATAAACGCAGGCAAAGAAAACCATCTTTCCGTTATGAAACTTGCCAAAGAAGCAGGTTTTGACGGCATTGAATTCACCGACCTTTCAGCACCCGAAGGAGTGTCTGAAGCAGACTTCGCAGCTATCATCAGAGAAGAAAGCGAAAAGCTCTCTCTGCCCGTTATCGCTTACACAATCGGAGCCAATTTCCTTGGTGAAAGAAGCGTTGACGAAGAGATAGAAAGAATCTGCAAAAAGGTTGATATTGCTCAGATTCTCGGTGCTGAAAAGCTTCGCCACGACGCTGCCTGGTCAGTTCCCGAAGATAAAAAAACCGTTGCAGGATTTGACGAAGTTCTTCCCCTTCTTGCTTACGGATGCCGCAGCGTTACCGAATACGCAAAAGAAAAAGGCATCACAACAATGATTGAAAATCACGGATTTTTCTGCCAGGAAAGTGCAAGAGTTTCAAAGATTATCACCGAAACCGCAAACCCCAATTTCGGTGCTCTCATTGACATAGGAAACTTCTGCTGTGCTGATGAAAACAGCGCAATCGCTGTAGGCAATCTTGCTCCCTACGTCAAGCACGTTCACGCAAAGGATTTCCATATCAAGAACGGTAACGGACTCAATCCCGGCAAAGGATTCTTCAAATCAAGAGGCGGAAATTATCTTCGCGGTTCGATTATCGGCCACGGCGATATCCCCGTTTTCCAGTGCCTTTCAATCCTCAAATCATCGGGCTACGACGGTTTCGTAAGCATCGAATTTGAGGGGATGGAAAACTGCCTTGACGGCATTTCGGTTGGACACGAAAACGTTAAGAAAATGCTTGAAATGTTATAATTTAATTCCATCGACCTGCGTTATTGCGACGCAGGTCTTTTTTCTTTATAGGAATTGTTGCGAAAGTTTTAAGAAATCATTAATTTCCACAATATTTAGTCGAAATTAACAAAAATTATTCGATATTTAGAAAATTCTTAATATTTGAATTATTGATTTATCAGAAATTTTATGATAAAATAATCAAGAATTTTTATAAAGGAGAATGTGGCCTTGACTAAACCGTTTTATGAAGTAAGACAGCTTCGCGATTTAAGAGACCTAATAACTCAAAGTGTTGAACTTTACGGCGACAGACCTGCCTTTGAAGTTAAAGATTATAACAGAAACCACTACACAATTTCATATAACACCTATTTTGAACAGATTAATGCTCTCGGCACTGCCCTGACCGATATGGGTCTCAAGGGTGAGAAGATTGCCGTTTCAGGCGATAACTGCTACGAATGGTGCCTTTCATATATGGCAACCGTTATGGGCGTTGGCGTTATAGTTCCAATTGACAAGGAGCTTCTTTTCAACGATATCAACGATATACTCAATATTGCTGACGTCAAGCTCTTCTTCTGCGATAAGAAAATTGCAAAGAAGCTTGAAGAAAGAAAAGACGAGGTAAAGAAGGACCTTCAGATTGTTCATATCAGAACAGAAAAAACAGACGGTATCACAGTTATCGAAGAGCTTATCGAAAGAGGCAGAAAGCTTCTTGCTGAAGGCGACAGACGTTACCTTGACGCTGAAATCGATCCCGATGCACTTTGCTCACTTCTTTTCACATCAGGCACAACAGGTATGTCAAAGGGTGTTATGCTCTGCCAGAGAAACTTTGTTTTCGAAGTTATGTCTGCTATGAGCGTTATCAAAATCCTTCCCGAGGACTGCGGAATTTCTCTGCTTCCTCTTCACCACACTTTTGAAAGCTCAATCATTCTTTTCTTTGCACCCTACTGCGGTTGTAAGGTTACGTTCTGCGACGGCTTCAAATACGTTCTCAAAAATATGAAGGAATTCAATCCTTCAGTTTTCGTTGCTGTTCCCCTGCTTCTTGAAACCGTTCACAGACGCCTTATGAAAGCAATCAAGGCAAAGAAAAACGGTGAATTCCTTTTCAAGCTTGGCAAAGTTCTTGTTAAGGCAGGCAAAAAAGTCGGCATTGACCTCAAAAACGTTTTCTTCAAAGAAATCATCGATACATTCGGCGGCAATATGCGTCTTATCATCTGCGGTGCCGCACCTATCAATCCCCAGATTCTCAAAGATTTTGACGCAATCGGCATTCAGATTATCTTCGGCTACGGTCTGACCGAATGTGCTCCCCTTGCAATCATCAACCATGATAAGCTTCATATGGCTGAATCAGTCGGTGTTCCGATTCCCGGAAGCGATGCAAAGATTCTCAATCCCGACCCCGTAACCGGCATCGGCGAAATCGCTGTTAAGGGCGATATGGTTATGCTCGGCTACTATACAAACCCCGAAGAGACCGCAAAGGTTA
>JAGBUT010000028.1 GCA_017630695.1 Clostridia bacterium | reverse complement strand
GTAGCTTTTTCAGGCTTGTTAACCGTAAATTTACCTCGGATAACGAAAAAGTTATCGTTTGCGTAGTTGTCGGGGCAAAGCCACTTGGCAGATGAGAAAACATCCTGCTGTTTCATGCCGCACCTCTTTTCTTAAATATATAATCATATTATCACAATAACTGCACAATATCAATGATTATTGCAGGATTTTGGCGTTTGTTTTTGTTGCAAAAAAGCTCGCGTTAAAGTATAATATATTCATTAAAAAGAAACGGAGTTTTTTTATGCTCAGAAAAAGACAGGTACATCTTGATTTTCACACCAACGGCACTCTTACCGTAGGTACAAAATTTTCAAAAGAACAGTTTCAGCAGGCACTTAAACTCGGTCACGTTGATTCGATAACCGTTTTCTCAAAGTGCCATCACGGTTGGTCATATCATCCCTCCGAGGTTAATGATATGCATCCTTGCCTTGATTTCGATTTACTCGGAGCACAGCTTGAAGCCTGTAAGGAAATCAACGTCAACGCGCCCGTATATATTTCCGCGGGTTATGACGAAAAGGAATGGGTAAGACACCCTGAATGGAGATTCAAGCGTTCACCCGACGAGGCTGATTGCAGAGAATATGAGGAGGAAGTTCATTTCCATACTCTTTGCTTCAACACGGGTTATCTTGATGCACTTTGCGCACAGATTGAAGAAGTTGTGCAGAAGTATAATCCCTGCGGAATTTTCCTTGATATCATTGCCGCAAGGGAATGCTACTGCGAAAAATGCGTAGCCGATATGAAAGCTCTCGGTCTTGATATCGATAATGCTGATGACCGCAGAAAGTTTGCGGTTATGACTCTCAATAAATATACTTCCGCCACCAATGCCGCTGTAAGAAAATACAGCTCCACAGCAACGATATTCCATAATGAAGGTCACATTCCGAAGGGTGATTACGGCTTCATTGAGGCAAATACCCATCTTGAACTCGAAAGTTTACCCACGGGCGGCTGGGGATACGACCATTTCCCGCTTTCCGCAGCATACGTTCGCAATCTGAAGGATACTGAATTCCTTGGTATGACGGGTAAATTCCATCATAGCTGGGGTGAATTCGGCGGCTTCAAGCACCCGAACGCACTTATCTACGAAACTGCACTCAGCATTGCAAACGGTGCAGGTTGCTCAATCGGTGACCAGATGCATCCTCTGGGTGAAATGAATTTATCAACCTACGGTCTCATCGGCAAGGCATATTCTCTTGTTGAGCAGAGCGAACCGTGGCTTAACGGTGCAGTCAACGTTGCCGATATTGCCGTGCTCAGTGCAGAGGCAGTGACGGGTCTGCGTGATTCTATGGCAGACGTAGGCGCAAACAGAATGCTTCTCGAGGAGAATTACCTTTACAGCTTTGTTGATACAAAGATGGATTTCTCCGATTATAAGCTCCTCATTATTCCCGACGTTTCAGGCCTGGATGCCGAAACAATTGAAAAAATCAAGGCATTTGTTGCAGACGGCGGCAAGATTATCGCTTCGGGCGAGGCTCTTGTTGATAACGGCAAATTCTTCCTTGATATAGGTGCGGAATATAAGGGTGAAAACTCATTCAATCCCACTTATCTTATTCCTCGCTATGAAACTGCAAACGGTGTTACGGAATACGTAATGCTCTGCAACTCCTATCTTTTCGATGCCAACGATTGCGACGTCGTTGCTCATATGCAGAATCCTTATTTCAACAGAACGGCAGAGCACTTCTGCTCACATATCCATACCCCCAATAACCCCGATGAAAATTTCGCAGGAGCAGTAATCAAGGGTAACGTTGCATATATCGGCTGGGATATCTTTACTGCATATGCTATGCACGGTCATATCTGCTTCAAGGAGCTTTTCTCTCACGTCGTTGCAAAGCTTATGGGTGACGAAGCAACCGTTTTCGTGAAAATTCCTGACAGAGCCGTTGTAACTTATACAAGGCAGGAGAGTGAGAAGAGAAACGTCCTTCATCTTCTTTTCGCTCATACAACCGTCAGAGGCAGAAAAACAGAGGTTATCGAGGATACCGTTCCGCTTTATAACGTTGAGTGCAGTGTGAAATTTGTTTCAAAGCCCTCCGCAGTGAAGCTCGTGCCTTCAGGTAATGAACTCGAATTTGAATATGACGGTGAAAGAGTCAACTTCACAGTTCCGAAGGTTGATATTCATCAGATGATTTCGATTGAGGAATAATTTCTTATTGCTTTTTTGCAAAATATAATGTAAAATATTTTCTACTACAGATTAGGAGACGTGAAACGTATGAGTTCAGCAAACACCCTGAAATCTGTTCGTCCCTTCGGATGGATGGATAAATTAGGCTACGCAATGGGCGATATGGGCTGCGGATTTTCATTCCAGCTTGTTTCCTCGTTTATGCAGCTTTTCTATTTGCAGTATATCGGTATTTCATCCGAGGATTACGCTGCTATCATCCTTATTTCAAAGGCTTTCGATGCTGTCAACGATATCGTTATCGGTAACCTCGTTGATACAAAGCGAATCAGCAAAAAGAGCAAGTATATGCCCTGGATTCTTCTCGGTGCAGTAACTCTTGTTATCTTTAACGTTATGATTTTCGCACCCGTCAAAGCATTCCCTTATGCAGGTAAATATGCTTGGTGCCTTATTTCATATTGCCTTTGGTCAATCGCTTACACAATGGTAAACGTACCCTATGGCTCACTTCATTCGGTAATCACCGATAAGCCTCAGGAAAAGGTTTCTCTTTCAACCTTCAGAAGCATCGGTGCAGCTCTCCCCGCAATCGTTATAATGATTGTTCTTCCCGGTATCGTTTATAATAAGGAAACTCTCCCCAACGGCGATATCGAACAGACCCTCAAGGGCGAAACTCTTCTTCCCGTTGCACTTGTGCTTTCAGTTGTTGCAATGGCTGTTCTTTGGGGCACAACAAAGCTTGTTAAAGAAAGAGTTCATCACGAATCAACAGAGAATGCTGTCGGTTTCAAGGCGATTCTTTCTTCTGTTAAATCATTCTTCACAAACCGTGCTATGGTTGGCGCAACGATTGCTTCGGT
>JAGBUT010000027.1 GCA_017630695.1 Clostridia bacterium | reverse complement strand
GAACAAGTCTCGTGAAGGAGTTTGTGCTGGGGTTTGTGATAGCGCAGAGAGCGCCGATATGCTTGAGAAGACCGCCCATGAAGTAATGAGCTGTTTCACTCAGGTGTGAATAGCCGTTGTCATCGGAGAATACGGGCTCGCCGTCCTTGAAAAGGAGCATATGAACGTGCATACCGCTGCCTGCTTCACCGTAGATGGGCTTGGGCATAAATGTTGCAGTCTTGCCGTACTTAAGAGCTGTGTTGTGGATGATATATTTGATCATCATTGAAGCGTCAGCCATGTGAACAACTTCGCCGAGCTGAGGCTCGATTTCGAACTGACCTGATGCTGCAACTTCGGGGTGATGATAGTTGATTTCGATGCCTGCATCCTTCATGTGGAGGCACATTTCACTGCGGCATTCATATGAGGTGTCGAAGGGCTTTGCGATGTGGTAGTTCTTCTGCTTAGGAACGATAACACCGAGACCGTCTGTGCCTGAATTCCAGTATGACTGGCTTGCGTCAACGGTAGCACCGATGTGTTTGCCTTCAACGTTCCATGTAACTTCGTCGAAAAGGTAGAATTCAAATTCGGGAAGAATCTTCATTTCATCTGCGATGCCGCTGTTCTTCATATATTCAACAGCTGCTCTGATGATGTTTCTGGGATACTGTGCGAGAGGCTTATTTTCGGGTGAAGCAATAATCATTGCGTTACCTGTCATTGAGAGGGTGGGAATGCTGCAGAAGGGGTCGATAACAGCTGTGTCGGGGTCGGGAATGAAAACCATATCACTCTTTTCAACAACAGCGTACCCGTAGTTTGAAGCATCGAAGCCGATACCGCTTTTCATTGTATCCTCGGAGAAGTTTTCTGCAGGGATAGTAACGTGTCTGTACTGACCGTTGATGTCAACCATTTTGAAGTCGACCATTTTAATTCCGTTTTCTTTGATGATGTTCATAACATCCTGAATGCTTTTTGCCATAATATATCTTTCTCCTTTATATAATGGAATAAATAAAGCTAAATTCAGTATATCACAATTTCGTGATTAGTCAATTGTTTTATCGGGAAAAAATATAAAATAAAAAGGGCGGATTTTTACCGCCCCAACACTTCAAATATAACATATCTGCGTATAAAAAGTCAATAGTATTTCTGTAAATTGTGTGCAATCTGCACTAAATTCTCTCTAATATACAATACAATAAGGTTAACTTTGTACAAAATTACGTCTTGAAAAGAGTGGAAACATATGCTATATTATAGTCAAGGAAAGGGTGATACCGATGAGAAGGTAAAAACCTCAGACCTTAAAAAAACATAAACTCAATTTAAGGTCTGTCAAACAATCTTAAACAAAACGAAAATAATCAATCGCAGAGTTTAAGATTGGACAATACCGCAGAAAGAGAGGTTAACCAAAGATGTTAGATAACAAGAATTCACAGAAGTAACCCTTGGTTGATGTGTAAAGAAACATCAGTCAAGGGTTACTTCCATTTTATGGGGAAATTTGCAGGAAGCTTTAATTCCTGAAATTAAAATTTTTGATTGAAACCACTTGATTTTTATCGTTGGTTGTAATATAATCTTATGGCATCATATATCCGGGTGTGGCGAAGTTTGGTATCGCGCTTGGTTCGGGACCAAGAGGCCGTGGGTTCAAGTCCCGCCACTCGGACCAAAAAGCAGACAGCACAGAGTGTTGTTTGCTTTTTTCATTTGAATGTGGCGTGAAGGTATCTGTGCAGAAATAGATAAATAATACGTCATAGAAAAAACAAAAACGTTAACCAAAGGAGCAATTATGGATTTTCTGAATCTTGCAACCGAGAGATATTCGGTGCGTAAATTTACTGATAAGCCTCTTGAAAACGAGGTGATTGATAAGATTCTTCAGGCAGGTCACGTTGCGCCTACAGGATGCAATTTTCAGCCGCAGAGAATCTATGTGATGAATGACGAAACTTCACTCACAAAACTTAAGGAATGCACTCGCTGTCATTTCGATGCACCTTGCGCAATGCTTGTTTGCTATAATAAGGATGAATGCTGGACAAGACCTTATGACGGTGCGCAAAGCGGCATTGTGGATGCCGGTATCGTTACAACACATATGATGCTTCAGGCATCACAGCTTGGAGTAGGTTCAACCTGGGTTATGCATTTCAATCCTTTTAAAATGCGCGAGGCTTTTGAAATCCCCGAAAACGTTGAGACCGTGGCACTTCTTGTTATGGGTTATCCTTCGCCCGACGCTGTGCCCAACGAAAGACACACGGTTTACAGACCGATTGAAGAAACAGTTATATATCTGAATCAGAAATAACGGTATCGGTGGAATATGAAAATTATTATTGATGCGGATGCCTGTCCCGTTGTTGATATTGCGCTTGACAATGCAAAACAACGGGGAATCGAATGTATTATCGTTTGCGATAACACTCATTTCATTCAAAAAGACGGCGCGGTTACGGTTGTTGTTGACAAGGGTGCAGACTCTGCAGATTGCAAAATTGCCAATCTTACAGAAAAGGGCGACGTCATTATTACGCAGGATTACGGTCTTGCGGCTCTTGTGCTGGGTAAAGGTGCAAAAGCACTCAATCAGAACGGTCTGATTTACAGTGATACAAATATTGAAAATTTGCTTTTTACACGTTATATCAGCCAAAAAGAACGTATGGCAGGTAACAAAACAAAAGGCCCGAAAAAGAGAACGGCACAGAATGATGCGGATTTTATCGAAGCATTCAATTATTTGCTTGATTTCAAAAAATGATTGTAAAAATCTATTGATTTTTGAATTTTCAAGTGATATAATATCGAAAATCGAATAATTTATGGATGAAGTTTGCAGAAGAAGCTATTGCTGCCGAAGGAGTAACGCTCTCAGGCTTCCCGAAAGGGAAAGGGACTGCAAACGGACATAACTTTGGAGAATCCCATTAAATTGGGTGCCGAAGGGGCAAGGCGAAAGCTAATCTCTCAGGCAAAAGGACAAAGTTTTT
>JAGBUT010000308.1 GCA_017630695.1 Clostridia bacterium | reverse complement strand
TCCTCCATCGCAGGGTAAAGCACCTCTTCAACTGCTCTTGAAAGGCGATGAATTTCGTCGATGAAAAGCACGTCGCCCTCGTTAAGGTTTGTAAGCAAAGCGGCAAGGTCGCCCGGCTTTTCAATTGCAGGACCGCTGGTTACTCTGAAATTGACTCCCATTTCATTTGCGATGATACCTGCAAGAGTTGTTTTACCGAGACCGGGAGGCCCGTAAAGAAGCACGTGATCGAGAGTATCTCCCCTGCGACGTGCCGCTTCAATATAAACGGAAAGGTTTTCTTTGACCTTTTCCTGACCGATATATTCGTCAATCGATTTCGGTCTGAGCGAAACTTCTATATCGTTATCCTCGGAGGATGAATACTCGGGGGCAACGATTCTGTTTTCAAAATCAAAATCCACGGTAATTCCTCCTTAATTATAAATTCTTTGCAAGCTGTTTGAGTGCCTGCTTTATCATTTCTTCCGTTGAAAGGTTGCCGTCAAGTTTGCCTACGGCAATGCTTGCCTCGGAACGGCTGTAGCCGAGCATCATAAGTGCGTTGACCGCATCCTCACCTGCGTAGCTGACCGTTGCCTTCTGTGCGGCGGCGATATTGCTCATTGCTTCTGCCGAGCCTGCGAACGAATCGAGTTTGCCTTTAAGCTCAAGAACGATTCTCTGCGCAATCTTTGCGCCGACACCCTGTGCGGCAGTGATTGATTTGACGTCTCCTCCTGCAACGCAGAGAGCAAGTCTGTCGGGAGAAAGCTGTGAAAGCACTGCAAGACCCGCTTTCGGACCTACACCTGAAACACCGATGAGCATCTTGAAGCAATCAAGCTCGTTCTTATCGGCAAAGCCGAAAAGGTCGAGTGCATCCTCACGCACGTTGAGATAAGTGAAAAGAGTCTGCTTTTCTCCGACGGGAGCGCATTTTTTGAGAGTGTTTAAAGTTGTGAAAAGTCTGAAAGCAACTCCGTTGCAATCAAGAGCAACGCTGCTTTCATCGGCGAAAACCACCGTACCTGTTATGCTGTAAAACATAGTTACGCTCCTTGAAAATTTATGTTATCTTCTGCCGAGTCTGCCTATGAGCGAGCCTGCCGAGTGGCAGTGGCAGATTGCCATTGCAAGTGCGTCAGCGGCATCGTCGGGCTTCGGAATCTTTTCGAGATTGAGCATAACACGGGTCATTTCCTGCACCTGCTTTTTCTCTGCTCTGCCATAGCCGACAACACTCTGCTTGACCTGCAAGGGGGTATATTCAAAAATCGGCACTTTGTTTTTCTGCGCCGCAAGAATCAATGCTCCTCTTGCCTGCGCAACGTCGATTGCCGTTTTCTGGTTGGTATTGAAAAAGAGCTTTTCAATAGCCATCGCATCGGGTCTGAATCTCTGAATCAGCTCGTTTGCTTCATCAAAGATTTTTTCTATTCTTTCGTTGAAAGGGGTATGCGCTTCGGTGGTGATTGCACCGTAGGTCAGCATACGGAAATGGTTATTCTGATACTCGACCACACCGCAACCGACTATCGCATATCCGGGGTCAATGCCTAAAACTATCATTTCTTGCCCGACTCTCTTTCGCGGATAATCATCTTTGTGGGAGTGCCTTCAAGACCGAAGATTTCTCTTATCTGATTGTCAAGATAACGCTGATAGCTGTAATGGAAAAGCTCTGCGCTGTTAACGAAGCATACGAATGTCGGCGGTCTTGTTGAAGCCTGAGTCATATAGTAAATCTTGAGTCTCTTGCCCTTATCTGAGGGAGGCTGAACTCTTGCGGTTGCATCTGCAAGAACCTCGTTGAGTTTACCGGTTGAGATACGCATTGCATTCTGTGTATCAACAAACTTGATAAGCTCGAAAAGACGGTCAAGTCTGATTTTTTCTTTTGCGGAGATGAAGATAATCGGCGCATATGACATAAACGAAAAATCCTTCATCAGCTTCTTGCGGTAGCTGTCCATTGTTTTGCCGTCTTTTTCAACCGCATCCCATTTATTTACCGCAATAATACAAGCTTTGCCCATTTCGTGAGCAATACCCGCAACCTTTGAATCCTGATCGGTGAAGCCTTCCTGCGCATCAATCATAATAACGCATACCTGTGCACGTTCAACCGCCATCTTCGCTCTGATTACGGAATATTTTTCAATCTGGTCATAGACCTTGCTTTTTCTTCGCAGACCAGCGGTATCGATGAACACAAACTTACCGTGCTCGTTTTCAACGATTGAGTCTGTTGCATCACGGGTTGTGCCTGCGATGTTGGAAACAATCATTCTGTCTTCACCGAGAACTGCGTTTACAAGTGAGGATTTGCCAACGTTGGGTTTACCGATAACGGCAACCTTGATTGCGTCCTCTTTCTCTTCCTCTTCTTCTTTGCCGGGAAGATATTTCAGCACCTCGTCAAGCAAATCGCCCGTACCGTGACCGTGAACGGATGAAACGGCAATGGGATCGCCCAGACCGAGATTATAGAATTCATAGAAATCTGCAGGAAGTGCGCCTACGTTATCGCACTTATTGACGCAGAGGATAACGGGTTTACCGCTTTTCTGAAGCATTGCGGCAACCTCGGAATCGGTTGCAACAACACCTGAACGGATATCCGTTACAAGGATAATAACGTCGGCACTGTCGATAGCGAGCTGTGCCTGTCTCCTCATCTGCTTGAGAATGATATCATCCGAATAAGGCTCGATACCACCCGTATCAATGAGCATAAAATGTCTGTCGAGCCACTCGCATTCACCGTAAATTCTGTCTCTTGTGACACCGGGTGTGTCATCAACGATGGAGAGCCTTGCTCCCACCAACTTATTGAAAAGAGTCGATTTGCCGACGTTGGGTCTGCCGACAATCGCTACAACGTTGTTCATCTTTTAACCTCCTATCATCGCATAGAGCAAATCGTCGCCGCCGACGCCGTTTGCCGTAACCTTGACGCCGAGCTTTTCCGACAGCTCGGATACCGTCATATTATCAAGAAACATATCGCCCTCTTTGCGCAGACTGTTTGGCGGAATCAGCAACTCTTCACCGATATTCTCACCTTCAAGCGCAAACGCAATATCCTTGCCGCAAAGCAGACCCGAAACTGTTATCATTTCACCGAAAAGTCTGTTTTTTGCACAAACGACGTTGACGTTGAGACCGTTTATCTTTTCTTCTGCCTTTTGAGCAAGTTTCTTTATCAGAGGATAAGCTGCCTGACCCGTAACCACCGTCAGTCTGCGGCATTTTTCCTTTGTTTCGCATTCATCGAGCGCCTGCATAAATTCGGATTCAAGCAGTGCCCACATCCCCACACCGTTTTCAAGCTGGGGGAAGCCGTTATAATATTCCTCATCGGGAATTTCTCTGCCTGCCTTGAGATAAAACTCATCAGCCGCATAGGCGATTATTTCACCGTTTTTCTCTTCAAACGATTTATTGAAGCTGTCGATTATATCGATAACCTCTCCTGCCGTTTGCGCAGTGTAAGGTTCAAGAGGATAAAGACCCTCTCTGTGGTCTGAAAGACCGACGGGCACAGCCGCAATGCTCTGCACCTGCGGATAAAGTTCACCGAGCTTCTGCAAACTGTATTCAAGCTCCTTGCCGTCGTTTATTCCCGGGCAAAGCACAAGCTGGGTGTTGAGAAGAATACCGCCCTTTGCAAGTTTCTCGATATACCGCAACGAACTGCCTGCATTGGGGTTGAGCATCATTTTCACACGAAGCTCGGGATTCATCGTCTGCACCGAGATATTGACGGGGCTGATATGCATTTTTATGATTCGGTCAATATCCTCATCCTTCATATTGGTGAGGGTTATATAGTTGCCGAAAAGGAAGCTGAGCCTTGAATCGTCATCCTTGAAATAAAGGCTTTCACGCAAGCCTTTCGGAAGCTGGTCAATAAAGCAGAAGATACATTTGTTTTTGCAGTGCTGCTGCTTATCCATAAGATAAGTTTCAAATTCAAGGCCGATATCCTCGAATTCGTCTTTGATAACCGTTGCAACCTTCATCCTGCCGTCTGCACCTTTAAGCACAAGGCGAAGCTTCTTTTCGTTGAGATAAAAACGGTAATCAAGCACGTCGTTTATTTCGTTTCCGTTAACGGAAATCAGGCAATCCCCTGCCGATATTTTCTTTTTTTCTGCATAGCTTTCAGCCTGCACGGATTTGATTATGACTGCCACGGTTTCACCTGCCGATACTACCCTATTTTATAATTAAAGCTATTATAACATATAATTTTAAAAAAAGATAGTTAAATATTTGTAAATAATATATTTAAAATATAAAAGAAAGTTATATGATTTGCATATTGTAAAAGATGTTTTTCTCGGATATAATGTATAATGTGAATTTATGTTTTGAAGTAACTGCATCAGAAATCTATGAAAGAACAGGTTTGGATATATGTTTGTTGATATTGCTAAAATTAAAATCAAAGCAGGTAACGGCGGCAACGGTGCCGTCAGCTTCCACAGAGAAAAATACGTAGCCGCAGGCGGTCCCGACGGCGGTGACGGCGGCAGAGGCGGAAACATTGTTTTTCAGGTTGACGATAACCTCTCAACCCTTGCCGACTTCCGCTATAAAAGAAAGTACGTTGCACCCAACGGTGATAACGGTTCAAGCGGCAGAAAAAGCGGTCGCAGAGGCGAGGACCTCATAATC
>JAGBUT010000307.1 GCA_017630695.1 Clostridia bacterium | reverse complement strand
CGCATCAATTGCAATGAAATACGGTTTCGAGTATCCTCTTGAAAAGCTTAACGAAGGTTGGCAGATGATTCTCACAAACCAGTTCCACGATTCACTTCCCGGCTCACACATCACAGAGGTATTCGGTGACCTTTGCAATATCTATAAGGATATTATTGCAATCGGTGAAGAAGTACGTGACGGTGCTCTCAACGCTATCGCAGGCAACATCAGCGGTGAAGCAAAGTACGGCAAACCCTTTGCTCTCTTCAACTCACTCGGCACACCTGCAACCTCAAAGGTTGAGCTTCCCTACAAGGACGTTGAAATCTTCGATGCAGACGGCAACAAGGTTCCCGTTCAGGCATATACAAAGCTTGACGGCACAAAGGTTCTCGTTTTCGTTGCAAAGGACGTTCCCGCAGTAGGCTACAAGGTATACTACACCAAGGATGCTGCTGTTGCAGAAGCAAAGGCAGTTGACAGCGCAGATATCGAAAACGCATTCTTCAGCCTCAAGTTTGACGCTGCAGCAGAGCTTGTTTCAATCTTTGATAAGAAGAATAACCGTGAAGTTCTTGAAGGCAAGGGTAACGTATTCCGTATTTACGAAGACCTTCCCGGCAAGTACGATGCATGGGATATCGTTGTTACTTACACAGACCGTGAATTCGAAACAGAAGCAGGTAAGGTTGAAAGCGTTATCTGCGGTGACGTTTTCACCTGCGTAACAATCGCAAAGAACATTATGAATTCAACTCTCAAGCAGAATATCATTATCTATAATGAGCTTGACAGAATTGATTTCGATACCTTCATCAGCTGGCACGAGCAGGAGAAGCTCCTCAAGGTTGGCTTCGACGTAGATATCAAGGCACAGAAGTACACAAGAGATATTGCTTACGCAACAATCGAAAGCTCCAACTACCGTCATAATCCTTATGATAAGGCAAAGTTTGAGGTTTCAGCTCATAACTTTATTGATATGTCTGAAGATGATTACGGTCTCACAATCCTCAACGATTGCAAGTATGGCTACGAGGTTAACGAGCAGAGAATGATTATCACTCTTCTCAAGGCTCCCATGAATCCCGACCCGAAGTCAGACAGAGGCGACCATTACTTCACATATTCTCTCTATCCTCACGCAGGCAGCTGGAAGGATGCAGAGACTCTTGTAAGAGGTCTTGAATTCAACAACCCGATGCTTCCTGTTGAAATTGCAGCTGACGCAAAGGGTGCAGAGAACGGTTCATTCATCAGCGTTGACGGCAAAAACGTAACTCTTGAAGCTGTCAAGAAGTGCGAGGATGAGGATGCTTACATCGTTCGCTTTGTTGAAAAGTCAGGCAGAAGAACAAACGTTAACGTTGAGTTCTTTGCTGAAATCGCAAGCGTTGCAGAGTGTAACCTCCTTGAGCGTGAAGACGTTGCTGTTGAAATTGCAAACGGCAAGGCTATGAGCTTCGAAATCAAACCTTTCGAAATCAAATGCTACAAAGTTAAGGTTAAATAATTTATCTTAATAAATATCAGACCCTGCGGAGTTTTGCTTCGCAGGGTTTTTCTTTTTCTAATGTTTGACAGAGTATTATTGATTATGTTATATTTTAAATAGATTTATTCTCAAAATAGCGGTAAGAGGTAATCTATGGAAACTAAAACAGGAATTATTCAGAAAGCTAAAGGGATAATTGAAGAAATCACCCTTTACTGGAATAACCCCAGACCGGGTGAATATGTAACTTACAAAGAAATAACGATGCTCAGCATCGGTTGGTTGGCTCAATATTTTGTTGTTCAGTTTACAATCGGTTTCGGAGTCGGTAATGAATTTACGGGTGCAACGCTCGGAATGAACAACAAAGAGCTGCTTATTATGGGATATGTCTGCCAGATTATCGGTTACGTGCAGGCTCCCGTTAATGCATGGCTGACGGATAATCTGCGCAGTAAACACGGCAAATACAGAGTTTATATCAAGCTTGCATTGCCGTTGATGGTGCTTAATCTGATTGCACTCTGGTTTCCATATGAGCAGTTGAGAGACGGCGTTTCACGTTATGCTATGATTGCCGCATTGTTTGTTATCGGTCAGGTTCAGGGCTATGTCAGAAGCTGGCTTAACACCGGTGTCACGCATATGGTACACGTTATGACGCCAAACTCTAACGAGCGAGCAAAGATTATGTCAATAACAGCCGTTATTTACAGCTTTGCGCCCACGCTTCTCAATATTTATATGCCCTTGATGGTTGACGTGCTTCCCATCAATGCAAATAAATTTGATCTGACTTATTACAGAGGTGCACACACTCCACTTGCTCTGTTTGCTCCTTTGGTTCTTGTTGCATTCTACGGTACGCAGGAAAGACTTGTTCTTCCCAAGAGCAGAATTGCAAAGATGAGCTTCGGCAATTCGTTGCGAAGCGTTATGAGTAACCGCATATTCTGGATTAAATGCTTTGATGCATGGAACGATTTCCTTGAAGGTGCAAAGGGTAACGTCTGGGATATGCTTGTTTACCGTGCTCACATTACCAAGAGTACAACCTACGGCATTCTCAACACGCTTTGCCATAATGCGCAGTTATGGTCAATGATTTTCTCGCCGTGGTTTATCCGTAAATTCGGCAAGAAAACAATCAAGGTATTTAAAAATATTCTTCAGGTATTTCTTATTGCAGGTATCGGTCTTACTTATAAATCGAAATTTGCGATTGTATTCTTGTTTATTATCAACTATATCAACAGATTTGTTGACTGTGCCGAGGTTATTGACAAGGCGATTGAATCGGATATGAGAGATACACAGCAGTATCTTGTCGGTGAAAGAATTGACGGTTCGTTCGGTCTTGTTTCAACCTATGCAAACGGTGCTGTAAGTATGGTAACGGGACTTTTCTTGCCGTGGATTTACGGTAAATGCGGTTTTGACGGCAATGATTACAGTGTGCTCGACGTTTATGTTGATTACAATCCCGACCTTCCGTTAAGTCAGCAGAAGAAAAATCCCAATTGTGTTCTTTACAGTATGCTTGACGTGCTTATCGGAGTTTCTGTTCTCGGTGCAGCGCTTGACGTTATTCCCTGGGTTTTCTATGACGTGAGCGAAATAGGGCAGAAATCGATGTTCAGAGTTATCCGCCTGAGAACGCTTGTTGAAGATTATAAATCGGGCAAGGGTGAAAAAGAGAATTATATCGAAGGCTGTGAAGCTGTTTTCAGAGCGAGAAAGTATTTTGGAGCAGAAAAGCTTGAGTTACCTAAAGAGGAAATCAAGCAGGCAAGATATCTGCCGAAGAATACCCCTGAAGAAAAGAAGATTCGTTCTGAACGAATCAAAGAGCTTCGCAGACAGTCAAACGAAGTTGAAACACATAATGAGGAAGTTAAAATTGCTGAATTCGTTATGTTTGAAATCAACAGATTCTCAACTGATTTCGGTAAAAAACAGCTTGAACTTGCAAAGCTTATCGTGAGCGCAGGTGAAGAGAGATTCTATGAAGTTTACGATGAGGCTGTTAAATTTGCGAACGCTCTTCCGAAATCAACTGTCAAGGAAGAAAAAATCTGGCGCAGGCAGGAAGTCAGAAACGCAAACTCAATGGGACAGTGCGCAAGGCTTGCCCGCAAATATTACCCTGACGGAAGAATATCATTCGATCCGCAGGTGATGGAAGATGCCTATAATATGCCTGATGAAACTCCCGAACAACAGAAGGCAAGACGAAAGGCGATGAAAAAGGCAAACAAAGAGCAGAATATATACGCAAGGGTATGTGCTCCTTATCTTGCCGCACTCAGAACTGTTCAGCTTGCAGAGGGTTACGGCAATCTTGAAGAGATTATCTCAGGCTATGATGATGCGGTCAGCGAAATCAAAGCACAGAGAGAAGAATCCGAAGCGGCTGCAAGGCAGCTTCAGGAAGAGCGCCGTCTTGATATTGAACGCAAAAAATCACAGAGAAAAATGAAGAAATAAAAGAACGTTTTGTGTGAGGTGAAAATATGCCGCTTAAGATAATCCGCCAGGATATAACCAAAATGAATGTTGATGCCATCGTTAACACCACTAACGAAGAAATGGTGGGTTACAGCGGACTTGACCTCGCAGTGCATGCCGCCGCAGGGCCTATGCTTGAGGTTGAGTGTGCAAAACTTACTCCTCTCGGACTCGGCTGCGCAAAGATAACAAACGGATATAATCTCAATGCAAAATATATCATCCATACCTCGGGTCCCGTATGGCACGGGGGTCTTGTCGGAGAAAGCGTTATCCTCAAATCCTGCTACACCGAATCTCTGAAACTTGCGATTGCCAACGGCTGTGAATCCGTTGCGTTTCCGCTTATTTCCGCAGGTGCTTACGGTTATCCCAAGGATAAGGTACTCAAATTTGCCATTCAGGTTATTACCGAATTTCTCTTTGAGCATGAAATGACGGTTTATCTGTGCGTGTTTGACCGCACTTCATATGAATTCAGCAGGGTTCTTTTTGATGAAATCACCGAATTCATTGATGATGATTACGTTGAAGAGTGCAAATCGCTTTCCGAAGCTGACTACGGAATCCTCGAAGAAAAGCTTCTCGCTGATGAGCTGGAGAGGGAAGATAAGTGCGATGCCGTGCCTTTTGTTTGTGCATCGGTGAGTGCCCCTATAAGCAGTGTTGCCAATAAAACCCTTGAAGAATATATGAAATCAATGGATAAATCATTTGCATATAAATTGTTTGATTATATCGATGCAAAGGGTATGACCGACGTTGAATGCTATAAGAAGGCAAACGTTGATAAGAAAACGTTTTCAAAAATAAAATGCAATCCCCAGACCTATAAACCGTCGAAACAGACTGCAGTTGCGTTTGCCATCGCACTTGAACTGAACCTCGATGAAACGCAGGATTTACTTGCATCTGCAGGTCTGACTCTTTCACGAAGTTTCACGTTTGATAAGATTATCCGCTATTTCATACAGAAAGGTAATTACAACATCTTTGAGATAAACGAAGCTCTTTTTGAGTTTGACCAGATATTGTTGGGTTGCTGAATTATAAAAAGGCAGGGAGTAATCCTTGTCTTTTTTTGATGCTGATCTATTGATTTAATTATTGATGTGTGATATAATAACTTCACACAAAATAATAAACACAGTTCATCTGAAAGTTGATTTTCAACTTTTGTTGTCGGGCGTACTGTTCAACGGTGCGTTCGGGGATAAGGAAATTGCAGTGAGAATCTGCAGCAACAGCCATTACCGTAACTCTCGTTTTTAAAACGGGTCAAGCCGGAATGCTTATCGTTCTGTGCCTCGTAAAAGTCTCTTGGGCAAGGTGGGGAGATGCAGGCATTCGGGATACGGGCAGGATATCTTGGTTTATGTGTTCATCAGCACCCACGGAGGGTGCTTTTATTTTATCCTTTTTGTGAAAACAAACACACGAAAGGACTAAAACTATGAAAAAAACTCTTAATTCACTTACCTGCGCATTGTTATCTCTTACATTGATTTTTTGCCTTGCTT
>JAGBUT010000026.1 GCA_017630695.1 Clostridia bacterium | reverse complement strand
TAAAGAGTATAACAAATCCAGCAGCGACCTTTACGTTTATGAGAGAATTTATAACGGCGTAAGTATGCTTGTTGTTTGCTCATATACCGATAAGTGCGTCAATTTCAAAGCTCCCGCAGGCTATGACCTCACAAAGGGCAAGGCAATCCTTTGCAACTATTCCGACGCACCCGTAGGCAAAAACGGCTTCACAACCAGACCCTACGAAACAAGAGTTTATCTTTTTGATTGATGAGTAACAATATCGAAACCATAAACCAATACGGTAAAAATTACACCCTGCCGCCGATGTTTTCACGCATCGGTTGCAGGGCAATTATCGTTGCAAACGGAAAAATTCTGCTCTCACATGAGGTCAACACGGGCGTTTATCTTTCGCCCGGCGGAGGTCTTGAAGCGGGGGAAACGAATGAGGATTGCGTTATCCGAGAGGTGCTTGAGGAAACGGGTTACAGAGCGAGGATTCTTTATCCGTTTGTCAAAGTGAACGAATATTTCTATGACAGGGTTTTCGTCAGCAATTATTTTGTTTGCGAAATCGTCGGCAAAGAAAATCAGAGCCTGACCGAGACCGAAATCCTGCACGGAGTTGAGCCCGAATGGGTTGATTTCGAAAAAGCTCTTGCAATTTTCGGCAGTTATGAATCAATTGCAGATGAAGAACTTGCCGCACAGTATAAACGAGAGTTTACTGTTTTATCACGATTCAAGGATGATAAAAAATGAGAATTATGACTTTCAACGTCCTGCATTTTGAGGACTATGTTAATAAAAAAATCGATATCGGTTTGTTTGCGGATGCGATAAAGAGCGTTGACCCCGACGTGTGCGGTCTCAACGAGGTCAGGGGAGAAGGTCCTCTCAAAGGATATACCGACCAGACAAACGCAATCGGCGATGCTCTCGGATGTAACCGCTATTTTGCCAAGGCGATTATGGTTGACGGCACGAGTCCCTACGGCAATGCATTTGTGACGAAATATGAGATAAAGTCTTCCGAAACCGTTGCGATTCCCGACCCGATTTTCAAATACGAAATCGGCAAATACGAATCAAGATGCATCCTCAAAGCGGTTGTTGACGCAAACGGCAAAGACGTACTCGTGCTTGTTTGCCATATGGGTCTTGCTCTGGGCGAGAGGAAGAATGCCGTCAAGGAAATCTGCTCCATCGTTGATTCAACCGATATGCCGATTATCCTGATGGGTGACTTCAATGCGTTGCCCGACAGCAAGGAGCTGAAACCCTTGTTTGACCGTCTTGAAGATACGGATGCACTTGCAACAGAGAAAGGCAAATTCACCTTCCCGTCAGACAGACCGAATATTAAAATCGACTATATTTTCTATAAGAATCTCAAATGCATAAGCGTTAAAACAATCGAAAAGGTTGTTTCCGACCATCTGCCGATTGTTGCGGAGTTTGAATTATAAAGGAGAATGATAATGGAACCTTTATTTATTAATAATCTTAAGCAGACAAAAGACGTTTATCTTGAAATGAATAAAGCATATTTTTCCGCTTCACGGATTGCCTATCAGATTGCGGTTCCCGTTATTTACGGCTTTCTTGCCTGTTTTCTTATCTTTTATTACGGCAGTTATTTCAGTGGTGCGGTAATTGCTGCTTTTGGAATTTTGCTCTTTTTTTATCCGTTAATCAAGCTTCACAGAATTGCAAATAAGCGTGAAAAAGTGTTTGTTGAGCTATATGGCTCAACGCCTGAAGGTCAAACGCTTTTTTATGATGATTGCCTTGTTTCAACAAATTCTGCCGATAAATCCGAGGTTAAGATTGAATATGGAAAAATCATAAAGGTAAAGCAAAGCAAAAATCTTTATCTGCTTATTATGAAGCAGAAGCTTGTGATTATGGTTGATAAAAATAAATTTGAAAAAGGAAACTGCGAAGAATTCGAGCAGTTTATCAAAACAAAAGCAGTCAATGCGAAGATTAAGATTTAAATTAAAAAAGAGTGTGCCGTGTGACACACTCTTTCTTTTTTATGCCAATTTCATTATCATTGCGAGAATTCGTTTTGCGCAAAGTTCAAGCTCTGCTCTTGTGAGTTTGCCTTTCTTATATGCCTTCATCAGGTCCTGAGGATAGCCGCAGTGCATCTTCATATCGTTGCCTGCCTGCACTTCCTTGACGGGGTCATTCTTTACGCCCCAGTCGGTGACGACCATTCCCTTGAAGCCCCATTCGTTGCGCAGAATCTCGGTCAGAAGCTCGTAGCTTTCGCTTGTGTGCTGACCGTTGATGCGGTTGTATGACGACATAACAGTCCACGGGTCGCCCTCTTTAACGGCAATCTCAAAGCCTTTGAGGTAGATTTCACGCAAGGCTCTTTCAGAGATTCTTGCATCGATATCGTAGCGGTTAGCTTCCTTGTTGTTGCAAGCGAAATGCTTGATTGAAACAGCCGCTTTCTGTGACTGAACGCCTCTTGTCATAGCGGCGGCATTCTTACCTGCTACAAGCGGATCTTCCGAATAATATTCAAAGTTTCTGCCGCAGAGGGGATCTCTGTGGATGTTGAGGGCAGGTGCGAGCCAGATGCCGAGATTGTTTTCTCTGATTTCTTTACCTGCGGCAACACCGATTCTGTAAACGAGGTCGGGATTCCAGCAGCAGGCGAGGAGAGTTGCGCAGGGCCAAGCTGTTGTTGAAACTCCCGTGTTGGGCTCGATTCTTACACCTGCAGGGCCGTCGGCAGTGGGAGCATAGGGCACACCGAGTCTTTCAATGCCGCCGAATGAACCCGTGTTGCAAACGCCCGTAGGCTTCTGACCGCCAACGATATACATAAGCTCGTCGAGAGTCATCTGGGCAACGAATTCATCGAGAGTGCATTTTTCACCAACGTCATCGAATTTAACAAGGGTTTCGGGAGCTTTTGCGCCCGAGGGAGCAACCTCGCCGTAATAGTATTGTTCCTTGCCGACGTATAGTTTTTCGGTTTTGCCGTTTGAGAGAAGTCTCTTCTTGAGCCTGAAGGGTTTGCACCAGCTCTGAAGCTGCTCGGTAACGGTATCCTCCTCAACGGTGTAAACGTATTCGAGCTCACCCGTGTCTCTTACGGATGTGCCGATATGGAATTTATAATCGCCCTTTTCAAGAACGTATGCGGATTTACGGATTTTGCCGAGGTCGTCGAATGATGCCATATCATTGACGTTGAATGTAAGTGTCAGTTCTTCGCTTTCATCAGGAGCAAGAAGCTTTGTTTTGGCAAATGCGGCAAGTTCCTTTGCAGGTTTGCCGAGTTTACCCTGCGGAGCAGAATAATAAAGCTGAAGAACTTCTTTGCCCGAATAATTGCCAACGTTCTTAACGGTTGCCTTGGCTGTGATTTTACCGTCTTTTTCATAGATATCATAGTTGCTGATATCAAACTTTGTGTATGAAAGACCGTAGCCGAAGGGATAACGCACGTAAACGTTCTTTCTGGGCAGAGTTTCAAAGTATCTGTATCCAACGTAAATATCGTCAGTGTAATTGATGTGTTGGAAGCTCTCCCAGAAATCATCCTTGCAGGGGTAACGGTCATAACCCGTTGTGATTGTGTCTGCAAGCTTGCCCGAGGGAGTAACGTCACCGCAGATGATATCAGCGATGGCCATTGCGCCTTCCATACCGCCCTGCCACGAGTGAAGGATAGCCTTGACCTTATCGTTTGTTGCCATATATTCGCAGTCGATAATTCCGCCTGAATTGATAACAACAATCAGTCTGCTGAAGAGTCTGCCTGCGATGAAGATGAGCTCTTCTTCTTCGGGAGAGAGATAATAATCGCCCTTCTTTGCTCTGCGGTCAACACCCTCTGCGGAGAAACGGCTGAGCGTGAGAATAGCGGTGTTGGCGTAATCTGATGCTTTTGAAAGCACACTTGCCTTGATTCTCGGCTCTTTAACGTGCATCGAGGCAAAAGTGTCGTAGGTCATTTCGTCACGCTTTGTGCAGAATTCCATTGCGTTAACGATATCCCACGTTGCGTTGATTTGCTCCTGCGTGGGGATTTTTACGCTCTCTTTTTCAACGTAATCCTTATAGAAATCAACGAGGGGCATATAGATTTCAACCTTGCCCTCTTTTTCTTTCTCTTTGAATGCTTCGTAGATATTTCTCACGTAGGGGCAGTGAACGTCACCGCTGCCGCCGCCGCCTTTGATATATTCAATCGTAGCCTTGCCGAGAAGAACGATTTTCTGTCCTTTTTTGAGAGGAAGAGCGTTTCTCTTATTTTTGAGAAGAACCATACCTTCGCCTGCGGCTTCTCTTGAAAGATTGATGTGCTCCTGCGATGCGGTAGCTTTTCTGCCGTCTTCACCGAGGGGAACGTTGGGGAAATATCTGAATCTTGCGTATTTTTCCATATCGGTTTTCCTTTCACTTTGCTTCAAAAGTGAAGCTGTATTCAAGCGGCTTTGTGTAGCCGAAATCTATTGTATGTTCTTTTGCGGGTCCCGGACCGCAGCTGCCCGTACCCGTACCTCTGACGAAACCGTCGATTGCGGTGAATACGGTGTTGCAATCGGGCAAATCTTCGATGTGCTTTGCTTTTTTGAGTTGGCCAAGGGTAAAGGGATTTGCGTTGAACGAGAATGCCTTGCTGTCAGCCTTGAAGATGATTTGGGCTGAATCCGAAACAAGTACGCTTTCTCTTACGTCGCCTCTGTTACCCGAATCCTGCGGTTTAATGTATTTGTGAGCCATATCGCAGACAGCACGTTCATATCTGCCGATGGGTGAATGCTCCCTGAAATCGCTGTAGTTTTCTTCGGGACCTCTGCCGAAATATCTTGCGGATTTGAATTCATCCGAAAATTCGCAGTGCACACCGAATCTCGGCAGCATATTTGTCAGCGGAAATACCTTTTTAAGCTTTGCGGTGACTCTGATTTTGCCGTTTTCGTCGATTCTGTAATCAACGGTTGCCTTTGCAAGTGTGAGTATTTTTTTGCCGACGAATTTATATTTTGTTCTTACGAATTCTCCCTGTGAATCGGTTTTGACGGAGCAATCGCAAAGAACGGTTTTTGCATCCTCAAGACCGATAAGATTCCAGAAGATAACGGTGTACATATCGTTATCTAGTCTGCCGCGGTAGATGTGGGGCACGAAGCCTGAAAGAGCGTCAATCGGCTTTGTGTTGAGAAGCTCTTTACCGTCTTTTTTATAGCTGATAAGACCAACGGATTTATCAAAAACAAGCTCACCGCCGTTAAATGAAGCTGTGATTATGTTGCCGTTTTCGATTTCGCAGTATTTACCGATTTTGCTCTCGGGAGCTTTTTCGCTGATGATAATCTGCTCGGTTGCGATTTCGAATCCGTCGGATTTCCTTGTGTAAACGAAATTTACGAAAACGTCGCTGTTTGTATTCTTGAATGAATCGGAAGCGATTGCAAATTCCTTTTCGTTCTGTGCGCCGATAACCGCATCAAGAGTGCCGTTTTGTTTTTCATAGCCGTTTTCGGTTACCGAATATGCGATTGCGATATCCGATGAGTCTGCAAAATATCTGTAGTTCTTAAGGCTGAATTTACCGTTTCCGAGGTAAGTCGCTCTTATCGGGCGGTAGCAGACCTTCATCTCGAGAGCACCGCTTGAAGGCTTTCTGTCAGGGAAGAAAAGGCCGTCAACACAGAAGTTGCCGTCGTGAATCAGCTCGTTGTGGTCACCGCCGTAGGTCCATTTATACTGAGCGTTTTCATCGTAAACGCTGTGGTCTGCCCATTCCCAGATGCATCCGCCGAGGAATTGCTCGGATGCGAGGAAGAGCTTCATATATTCTTCGATTTTACCCGGACCGTTGCCCATTGCGTGAGCGTATTCGCACTGATAGAAGGGTTTGCCCTTATATTTTCTGCCTGCCTTACCCTCGAGGATTTTCTGCAT
>JAGBUT010000306.1 GCA_017630695.1 Clostridia bacterium | reverse complement strand
GGTTTCATACATACCGGGGATTGTCTGGTCGAGGATTGCTCCAAGCTGAACTTCTGCCCAGGTGCCTCGTGCCTTGACGTTGGTGAGAACTCTGTTGAGTGAAGTGACGTTTGCTGTGACACCGTTTGAAAGCTCTTTCATTTCACCGAGTGACTTATACACGCTTTCAAGTCTTTCCGAAACTGTTCTGAAGGATGAATCAAGACGCTTTGAGAGAGTTTCGGTCAGCTTTTCGTCAACTGTCAGTCTCATCTGCTCGAGTTTCTTTTCGTTGCTTTCACGCAAACGGTCAACTGCTTCGCCGAGAGTTTTGCTCAAACGTTCATTCTGCTCGAGGTTGTTGAGTCGGATTGCGTTGAGAGAATCGCTTATCGATCTGAGCAGGTCGGCATTCTGTTTCGTTGTGTCAAGACGCAGGGCTTCAATTTTTGTGCGAAGCTCTTCAAGTGTTCTTGCGGTTTCAAGACGCTGGTCGTGCTGACTTGCCTGAAGTTCACGGCGGATTCTTTCAAATTCGGTGCCGAGCGAGTTTGAAAGTGCGTTAAGGTTTTCTGCGACGGCATCAACCTTCTTTTCCGCTGTGTTGTTTCCTTGTTTTGATTGCTTTGCAAGTAAGACGAGAAGCAGAATGATAACTGCAACAAGCAATGCAATAATGATATATGTTTCCATAACATACTACTCCATTCTAATATATATTACATAATATCATAGCAAATGGAAATTATCAACCAAAAAAGTTACATATTTTTCAATAAAAATTTCTTATCGGGTCAGGGGAGCATCTTCGTATTGCTATTTATCGTCGGATATGATAATATATTTGGGTAAGCTTTACGGAGGTGTTTTTATGACAGGTATTATCGGCGCAATGAAAATCGAGGTTGAAACCATAAAAGCTCTTATGGAAAACAAGCAGAGCGAGGTTATCAGCGGAGTTGAATATATCAGAGGTACTCTTCACGGCAAGGAAATCGTTATTGCTGATTGTGGTATCGGCAAGGTTGCTGCGGCAATGTGCACACAGACTATGATTCTGAAATATGCTCCCGAAAGAATAATCAACACGGGTGTTGGCGGAAGCCTCAGCGAAAAACTTGCAATCGGTGACATTGCAGTTGCCGAAAGTCTTGTGCAGCACGATATGGACACCTCTCCTCTCGGAGACCCCGTTGGTCTTATTTCGGGCATCAACGTAATCAATATGCCTTGCGACGAAAAAGTTGTTGAAGCTCTTATCAGTGGCATTGAAAAGCTTGACGGAATCAAGGCTCTCAAGGGTGTTATAGCATCGGGCGACCAGTTTATTGCTGACCCTGCAAAGAAAGATTTCATCAAGAGCAATTTCGATGCAATCGTTTGCGAAATGGAAGGCGCAAGCATTGCACAGGTATGCTACACAAATGGTGTGCCCTTCGGTGTTGTCAGAGCAGTTTCCGACTGTGCTGACGGCAGCTCTCATATGGATTACGGCGAATTCCTTCCCATTGCAGCAGCTAATGCGGCAAAACTGATTGAAAATTTTGTAATGAGCATATAAATGAAGAAAGGCTATCCTCTCGGATAGCCTCTTTTTTATTTCGAATTCATTCTGTACCAATGGAAAAGATATTGTTGAGCGATTCCTCTAACACCGTTTGTGCATTCGGGCAAACCGTCAGGATAAAGATCTGCCATAATTCGTTTAACCCATACATCAACGGGGAAAGCGTCAACCTTTCCGAAGCCGTAAAGCAAGGCGCATTGAGCAACCTTTTCGCCTACACCCTTGATTTTAATCAGCTCGTCTCTGCCCTCATCAAGCGGAGCGAGGGCAATTTTTTGCAAATTAATTTCGCCTGACGCAACTTTTTCAGCGGCATCGATTATATATTTTGCTCTGAATCCTGCACGAAGCGGAGCAAGAGCTTCGATACCTGCCGCAGCGATTTTTTCAGCAGAGGGGAATGAAAATTCTCTGCTGTCAATCGGGTCTCCGAGGGTAGCACAAAGACGCTCAATTATACCTTTGATTCTCGGAATATTATTGTTTTGAGAAATAATGAAGGAGCAAAGAGCCTCCCACGAATCCTGACGAAGAATGCGTATACCCGGGCATTCCGTAACCGCTTTTTTAAGATAATAATCTGTTTCCAGGCGATTGCAGATGGCAGAATAATCTCGGTCAAGGTCAAAATACGGAACCCAGATTTTTAAAAAATCTTCTTCGGTAACGTTAAGAAAAGTAACTTTTTCCTCGTCCTGAATGAAGTTAAGAGTCTTTCCGAAAGCAACACCGCACACCTCGTTTTCCAAAACGGATTTCCAGCGGAATGACTGACCGCAGTCAACGGAAAGTGCAGCGTCGAAGCATTCTCTTGAAACGGCAACGGTATCGGATTTTTTTATGTAATCGAGCATAATGAAAATTCTCCGTTTTGTAATATTATTTAAACAAATTTTACGATTTCACTAAAAAAATATGACAAAATTCAGCAATTTGTGAAGGTTGTACAATCAAAATAAATATGCCAAAAAAGAAAAATAAAAGTTATCCACGCGTGGAAATGTTGATAAAACAAGCTTTTTCCTCTGGGTTATTCACCTTTTCCACACACTTTTCCACTTTTACGGTGAAAAAGCGGATTATACGAAGTGTATAAAAACACTTACACGTAAAAAGACGAAAAAATGAAATCTGATGAGGCATTTATAAAGAATAAATTCTCCTCAATATGTCAAAAATAACAAGGTGAAAGCAAACGGTTTTTGAGTGGTTTCAAACCATTGTGTAACGTGTGCTTTGAATGATTTTTGAGGGGAGATTTCGTAATCTTGATTAAGGGAATAAACAGGCAGGTAGTGGAAATAACCGAGCCACAATGCGAATATTTTGAGAGAGTGCTGTTTTTTGTTAAACCCGAGTTTTCGGCTGTCAGTGAGGGTGACCTCAAAGAGAGGGCAAACGTAATCGCACAGAGTGTCGGTATGCCGCCTGCAACAAGGCTTCGTAAAAACAGAATCCGTCTGGCGCTGAATATGGGCGGGGCAGCATTTGCAGGGGCCGCAATCAGCGGTGGAATCTTTCTTGCCGCAACCTTTATTTAGCCGACGGACAGAAATCCTTCATAATGCATTCCTCACATTTCGGTCTGCCTGAGATGCAGGTTTCTCTGCCGTGAAGAACACATCGGTGGCAGAAATCGTTGCTTTCTTCGGGAGGAAGAAGCTCACGCAGCTGCATTTCGACCTTGAACGGGTCTTTTGTTGCAACAAGCCCGAGCAGATTGGATATGCGGATGAGATGAGTGTCGGCAACAACGGCAGGCTGACCGTAAACGTCGCCCATAATAAGGTTAGCGGTTTTTCTGCCCACACCGGGCAAAGAAGTCAGATCCTCGATTGTTGAGGGCACTTCTCCGCCGAAATCGTTAATCATCTTTTGGCACATTCCGACGATATCTTTTGCCTTGGCTCTGAAAAATCCGCAGGAGTGGATGATTTCTTCTATATCTGAAACGTCAGCGGCGGCAAATTCCTCAACTGTCTTATATTTCTCAAAAAGTGCAGGTGTAACAAGGTTAACTCTCGCATCGGTGCACTGTGCCGAAAGACGGGTTGCAATGATAAGCTGAAGAGGGTTATCTGCATTGAGGGAACAAATGCTGTCGGGAAATTTTTCTTTGAGAGCCTGCACTGCTGCGAGGGCTCTTTCTTTTTTTGTCATTGGATCATCTCCTTCGGAAATAACAATTAAATTATATCGCAAACCCACCTGAAAATAAATATAAATTTTTAAACAAATATGAATTTTTATAACATAAACTGAAAAACGGTTGATTTTGATTCTTTTTTATGATAGCATATTAAAAGCAGAGTTTATACTCTGAAAAGCAAATGGGGAGGATTCCTTATGAAAAATAAAAACAACAAATTTTTGTGCATTCTGATGTGCGTTGTTCTTATTGCATCTGTTTTCACTGCTTGCGGTGTTAAGGATGGCGGCGAAACAACAGCACCCGCAACAGACGGCGGTTGGATGAACGTTATTCCCGATGACGGTACATACACAAAGATTGTCATTGAGGGCGTTGAACTTGCTGATATTATCAGCGGTGCTCTTGGTGAGGAATACAGAGATACGGGCCTCGGCGAATTGACCGAAGAAGAAAAAGATAAGGTCAAGGATTATGCAAACGATAAGGGCTATATCGTTGAAGAGGACGAAAACGGTAATATTGTTATTCAGAAGCCTGCTGTTGAAGTTCCCTCAGAAAAGGTAACTGATATTTACAATCAGGCAAGCATCAACGACCCTTCAAACCTCACTCCTGAGGATATCACAAGACTTTCACAGGTAGCTGCAAGTAACAACCTTCAGCTTGTAACAAAGGAAGACGGCAACATCGGTATTGTTCAGCCTACTCTTCTTCCGCCTACCACGGCACCTTCATTCACAACACAAAAAGCTCCCAATTACGGTGATGCATTCAAGACAACTGTTAAAACAGAGATTCCCTCATATAATCCGCCCACAGCAGGCGCAGTAGCTCCCATGGGAACAACTCTTCCCAAGACAAAGGTTGCAAATGCAGGATGGCTCAAGACATACGGTAATTCAAATCACCACGTATTCACAGATAATGCCACAGCAAAAGACGGCGGCATCGTTGCTGTCGGTGCAACCGTTGCTATCGGTCCCGACGGTAACTCAAGCGGATTCGGTGCAATCGTTGTTAAATATAACAAAGACGGCAAGATTCTCTGGCACGACGTTATTGATGCAAACAAGATTTGCCAGCTTGAAAAGGTAGCAGTACTCAAAGACGGCAGCATTGTTGCTGTTGGTTATACATCCGGCACACAGGTTGACGGTCTCAGCGCAGCTGATTACCAGAGCATCGGCTCAACAGAAGGTATTGTAGTCAAATATTCCGCAGACGGTAAAAAACAGTATACAAAGACAATCGGCGGCAGCGGTAACGATATGCTTTATGCAATTGCCGCAACTTCCGACGGCGGTTTTCTTATCGGTGGCAAGTCTGACTCTGTTGACGGTCAGCTCAAGGGCATCGGCACAGAGAGAAACAAGGGCTTCATTATGAAGTGCGACGCAAATGCCAACGTTAAGTGGACAACAGCTCTTTCCTCATATTATCACACAGCAGTCAAGAATATTGCAGTTTCATCCAACGGAGCTATCTATGCAACCTTCGAGTGCATCGGTGATGACGGTGATTTTGCAGGTCTTGAGGGCGTACTCAAGGGACTTGAAACAACTGTTCTTGTTAAGCTTGACGGTAACGGAAAAATCTCATGGAAGAAGAGCTTCTACGGCAGCAACAGAACTCAGCTTACAGCTCTTGCCGCAACTTCCGACGGCGGTTGCGTAATTGCAGGTCAGTATGCTTCAGGTCAGAATGGTAACAGCGGTACTTTCAAGGATATCTATAACGGCGGCAACCCCGGTACTTTTGACGGTGTTGTAATCAAGGTCGGTGCTGACGGCAAGCAGAAATGGATTAAGACACTTGTCGGCTTCCAGAATGACTTTATTACAGATATTGCTCCCGTCCCCGGTGGATTTGCTCTTTCGGGTTACACAAATTCAACAAACAGAGATTTCAGCATCAAGAATAACGGACAGACAGATTCTTTCGTTTACATTATCTCCGCTTACGGTGATCTTCAGACAGTTTCATCCTTCGGCGGCGGATTTGTTGACAATGCAAGAGCTGTTTGCACAAACGGTAAGACTGTTTTTATAGCAGGTTTCACAAACTCTGCAGACGGTGCATTCCTTAATGCAGAAGTCAAGGGTGCTGAAAACAAGGGCGCAGCATTTGTTTACCAGTTCAATCTCGAAACCACCTAAAAAATAAAATCAAATTTTAAGGGGCGTACAGCGGTATGCCCCTTTATTTTCAGGATATTGTTATGGAAAAAATAAAAAAGTTTCTAAAAAGTGAGCCTGTGCTCATAGTTTCGTTTTTTCTTGCGGCAGCTTCAGCGTTTATTGTTAAGCC
>JAGBUT010000305.1 GCA_017630695.1 Clostridia bacterium | reverse complement strand
ATTTATATTCCGAGTGCGTTTTTCAACGTAAGACCGAGGATTTTTTCTTTGCATTCCTCGCTTATATCACGTCTTTTGATTCTTGCAATATCCTCTTTGATAACTTCAGCATTATTATAAGGGAAGTCAAGACCGAAAACGCTTCTGTCCTCACCCGTCTGATGAATAACCCTTTCAAGCTCCTCATCCGACAAAGCCCACACGCTGTCCTTACCCTTGTGCAGACCTACACTCGTCCAGCCTGCAAAAACGCTGTTTCCGTTTCTTGAATTATTGCACATAACGGCAAGAGCTTCTCTGTAGAAATGATATCCGCCGATATGCTCCATGCTGAATTTCAGCTTCGGAAATCTCCACGCAACCTCATCAAAAAGAATAACACGGTTGTCTCGGAGTCTGTGCCAATGCATACCCGAATGGAATGAGATGAAAAGACCGAGCTCCTCGGCTTTTGCATAAACCTCCGATGCTTCAGGACCGTCGATTACAAATTCCTGATAAGGCGGATGCATTTTTATTCCCTTGAAGCCGAGCGAAGCAAGTTTTTCAACCTGAGCCGCATAATCGCCTTTTTCAAAATCGATGTTGCCGAAGCCGATAAGTCGCGGATTGCCTTTTATTTCTTCCGCAAGCCAATCGTTTGGGTCACCCTCAAAGCCTGATTCCCTGAATCTGTCATGAAAAGGCGGATAGCACACCGCCATATCGATTCCGCACTCATCCATCAGTTCAATGAGTTTTTCAACAGTACCCTCGGGTCTGATTTCTTTCGGGAAAACGTGAGCGTGATTTGCAAATATCATAATACCACCGCCAATTTCAAATATTATAATTCATTATATAATGTATAGATTATCTTGTCAATTTTTCTCTGTACTTTTGATTGCCCGTATGCTATAATAAATTATCAATTTCATCAAAACCACATAAGGAGATGTAAATATGAAAAAAATCTTATCCGTTCTTTTATCCGTAATTATGCTTATCGGTGCAGTTTCAATCGGATTCACCGTTTCGGCCGCTGAAGAGGAGCTCGGCTTCGCCGTTGCATCCGACCTTCATTACAATATCCCCAGAGAAGAGCTCGAAGGCGATATCGACGATGAAATCTACTGGTATGCCAACAGAAGAGCCGCTATGGAAGACGAAAGCGGATTCATCATCGATGAAATGCTCCGTCAGGTTGCAGAGGATGACAGCCTCGAATTCCTCCTCATTTCGGGTGACCTTGTTGATAACGGCAGAATCGTTCCGCAGGAGCATTACGATACCGCCGCAAAGCTCAAGAAGTTTGAAGAAGAAAGCGGCAAGGACGTTTTCGTTATCCCCGGCAACCACGATTTCGGACGCGCCGACATCGATTTCAAAATCGACGATTTCAAAACAGTTTACGCTGATTTCGGTTATGACAAGGCAATCGAAACAATCGAAGGCACCGGCTCATACACCGCAAACCTCGGTGAAAAATACAGACTCATCGCATTCGACTCAAACGACCCTGCAAAATCAACCGCCGACGGTGTTTCAAAGGAAGAAGTCAACTGGGTTTGCGAGCAGGCTGACAAGGCTTATGCAGACGGCAGATATCCCATCCTTATGATGCACCACAACCTCCTCGACCATATGCCCGTACAGTCAGTTTTCAGCGCCGATTTCATCATCGGCAATCACCTTTCGGTTGCTGAAAAGTTTGCAAACCACGGCATCAAGTTTGTTTTCACAGGTCACGAGCATTGCAGCGACGTTTCCTCTTACACAAGCACAAAGGGTAACAAAATCTACGATTTCGCAACAACCTCCCTTTCAATGTATCCTCTTCAGTACAGAACAATAAACCTCACAGAGGATAAGATTTCTTATGATATCAGAACAGTTGATAAGATTGACACAGACGCTCTCACCTCAACCGTAAGCGGTTACACTCAGGAGCATATTGACCTTATGAACGCAGGTCTCAACGATTACGCAAAGGGCTTCCTCAAAGCAGGTGTTCAGTACAGACTCTGGCTCGGTATGACTCCCGAAAAGCTCGGCATTGACGAAGACGCATTCTACGCTGACCTCGTTTTCACCGCAGTCAACGGTCTTACAAGCATTCTTGAAATGCCTCTCTACGGTGAAGGCGGTGTTCAGGAACTTGCAAAGGAATATAACATCGATATCCCCGACAGCGAATACGAAACAGGCTGGGACCTTGCAACAGAGCTTGTTGCCGCACACTATGAAGGCGAAGAAGCATTCGATATCTACGGCACAGAGGTTGCAATTCTGCTTCGCACAGTCGGTCTGATTCTTCTCGACGACCTTTCAACCGTCGGTGACGAAGTATTCCTCAAAGCTGCAAACAGCCTTCTCTCACATTTCGGCACAGATTCAATTCAGAAGGACCTCACAAAGCTCGGCACAAAGGTATTCGGTCCCTTTACAGCAGGTGAATATTTCCTTCTTGCAGTTGCCTCCCCCATCGTTTATGAATTTGCTTATGACAGCGACGGAGTTAACGATAACGTGGGTGAATTCGAGGGCTATGGTGCTCAAACCGATGCAACCGCCAACGTTATGGCAAACGTCAAGAATATCATTGAAAAGATTGCTCTCTATTTCAATCTCTTCATCAGCATCGTTTCCAAAATCTTTGCATAAATAAAAATAACCCTCCGCACTCAATCGGTGCGGAGGGATTTTTTATTCGAAATTGCAGATGATTTCGTCACCGTTTGCGGTGAGCGAAACTGCTTTCAGAGGAGCATCCGTGCTTTCAACAATCTTTGTTGTGATAACGTCCTCAACGTTTCTGCGGATAACGTTGCGAAGGTCTCTTGCACCTCTTGTGCCATCAACGGAAAGACGGGCAATCGTTTCAATTGCGGCATCATCCCACGTGAATGCGATACCCTTATCGGCAATCGGCTCAACAAATTCTTTGAGCATCAGGCAGGCGATTTCTTCATAATCGCTCTGTGTGAGATCGTTGAATACCACAACCTCGTCAACTCTACCGATGAATTCGGGGCGAAGGAATTCGGAGAGAGCCTTGAGCGCTCTTTCTTTTGATGCTTCGTTCTTTGTTTTTGCAAAGCCGAGAGCACCGCTTCCTCTGTTGCTGCCTGCGTTGGAAGTCATAATGATAACCGTATTCTCAAAGCTTACGTTTCTGCCCTGAGCATCGGTGATTTTGCCCTCGTCAAGAATCTGGAGAAGGATATTCATAACGTCGGGATGTGCCTTCTCGATTTCATCAAAAAGAACAACCGAATAAGGCTTACGGCGTACCTTTTCCGTAAGCTGACCTGCCTCGTCGTAGCCGACGTATCCGGGAGGTGAGCCGATGATTCGGGAAACGGAATGCTTCTCCATAAACTCGCTCATATCAAGGCGGATAAGTGTTTCAGGAGTGTCAAAAAGCTCTTTTGCAAGGAGCTTTACGAGCTCGGTTTTACCAACACCCGTCGGACCGACGAAAATAAACGATGCAGGACGTCTTCTGGGGCTTATCTGCACTCTGCCTCTGCGTACAGCGGCACTGACGAGTTTGATTGCTTCATCCTGACCGATAAGATTTGCTTTGAGATTGCTTTCAAGGTCGGAGAGTCTGCGAAGGTCACTTTCGATAACCTTACTTGCAGGAATGCCCGTCCAGAGCTGGATAACACGGGCAAGGTCCTCTTCTGTTACACGGCAGTCGGACGCGAGTTTTTCAAGCTCTTCAACCTCTGCACGGACTTTGATAAGCTCACCCTTGACTCTTGCGATTTCTTCATAGTCGGCTTCTTTTTCACCGTCTGTTTCCATAAGCTCTGCTTCGTGCGCTTCAAGCTCGTTCAGCTTTTCAAGCGCAGTTTCATAGTCGCTGATTGATTTGTTGCGAAGATTTGCGCAGGTGCAGGCTTCGTCAAGAAGGTCGATCGCCTTATCGGGGAGGAATCTGTCGTTGATATATCTCTCGGAAAGGATTACCGCCTTTTCAATCAGAGAATCGCTGACGGTTACTCGGTGGAAGGTTTCGTAATAATCCTTGACCCCTTTGAGCATTTCGCTCGTCTGCTCGATTGAAGGCTCTTCAACTCTGATGGGCTGAAGTCTGCGTTCAAGTGCGGCATCTTTTTCGATATATTTTCTGTATTCGGTGAAGGTTGTTGCACCGATAATCTGAATTTCACCTCTTGAAAGTGAGGGCTTGAGGATGTTTGCGGCATTCATCGAGCCTTCGGCATCACCCGTACCTACAAGTGAATGCACCTCGTCGATGAAGAGGATGATGTTACCCTCGCTCTTGACTTCGTCAACAAGTCCCTTGATTCTGCTTTCAAACTGACCTCTGAACTGTGTGCCCGCAACGAGTGCAGTAAGGTCGAGAAGGAAAATTTCTTTATCTTTAAGCTTTGCGGGAACGTTGCCCTCTGCAATGCGAAGAGCAAGACCCTCTGCGATTGCGGTTTTACCTACACCGGGTTCACCGATAAGGCAGGGGTTATTTTTTGTTCTTCTGCAAAGAATCTGAATTGCTCTGTAAATCTCGTTTTCTCTGCCGATAATACGGTCTATTTTACCTGCTCTTGCCTTTGCGGTAAGATCGGAGCAATAAAGACCGAGGAACTTGCGTTTCTTCTCATCCTCTTCGCCGCCTTTTTTCTTGCCCCACTTTTTCTTCTTTTCGGAAGTTTTTTCAGCAGTTCCCTCGGATGAGGTTGCACCCTCGGTTTCGCCGCCGTTCATTGCACCGAAATTCTGCAGATTCTGAAGGAAGGGCATTGTTCCTGCGCCGCCGGGCTCAAAACCGTCCTCACCGAACATTGCGTCAAACTGCTCGCTTACGTCGTCAATTTCATCCTCTGAAATGCCCATGCTCTGCATAATCTGCTTAACGGGGCCGATATTCATTTCCATTGCGCACTTTAAGCAAAGACCTTCCTGAGTTGTTTTTTCGCCCTCAACCTTCGTCACAAAAAACATTGCAGGGCGTTTTTTACATTTTACGCATAAAATCTGTTTCATCTGAAAAATCCTTTGAAATGTTATTACTTGAATTATTTACCCGATTTTCTTTCTTTAACCTGTCTGAAAGTGTCGGGAAGGTAGCTGCAGAACGCAACAAGAGTGAGCACTGCGCTGATGCAGACAAGAATAATCATAAACCAATCGGGAAGCACGAATGCTTTGACAAGACCGATATCGGGTCCGAAAGCGATTATAATTATCATAACCGCATAGAAAACAAAGGTTGCAATCTTGCCGGGCATTTCTGCTGCGCTGGGTCTGAGACCGAAAGCAATCATAAGTCCGCCGCCGATAACCATAAGAACTTCCTTGATGAGGAAGATAAGGAATACCCAGCTGAATGCCTTGATGGTTTCGTTTGCGCTTTCGCTGAAGGTAAGATAAAGAACGATTGCGATTGTTATCTGTGTGAGCTTATCGGCAACGGGGTCAAGCACCTTGCCGAGGGCACTGATCTGATTGAATTTTCTTGCAATCTTGCCGTCAAAGAAATCGGTAAGACCTGAAATAAAAAGAACGATAACTGCCCAGAGAATATTGCCCTGATAATAGAGCACACCGAAAACGGGGATAAGTGCAATTCTGATAACTGAAAGAAGATTGGGGATTGTGAGACAACCTGCGAATAATTCCTTGATGTTTGATTTCATTTTAATTAACCTCCCTGAATAATCTGAATGACGGCTGTGCCGACTGCGTTGATAAGTGCTGACTGTGAAACTGCATCGGCAATCTCGTTGCCTGCGGCTATTTTTGAAAACGTTACCGCAAACACGCTGAGCACCGAGGCAACTCCTACTCCCTTGACTGCACCGAGAATTCCGCCCAGAAGCTTATTCATCTGCTTGATAACGGGAAGATTGAAAGCACTGCAGATAAATCCGTTCAGGAGAGACAGCACAAAGGAACAAACAATATAAATAACCAAAAATGCAATGATTTCAAGAACGGGAAAAAGCACCGCATCGAGGATTCTCTGTGCAATCGCGTTGCTCAGCTCCTCAATGCCCTGCGAAGCTCCGTCGGCTATTTCCGAAACGGAAACACCGTATTTTTCAAGCATCGCCGTTACTTCTTCGGGAACGCTTCCGCCCAAAACGTCGGAAGAATCAAGCTGTGTTCCCTCGTTTTCAAATGCATTTTCGATATAATTTTCAACGTATCCCGAAACCGCTTCGCCTGCAAACTCTTCGTTTGCCCACGCAGCAACGGGAGCAGAAAAACTTTGTGCAACAAAAAGACTGATTATTACCGAAACAAGAGAAAGAACCGTTCTAACAAAGCCCCTTCTTCTGCCTTCAATGATGCACGCAGCAAAAATCAGAATTAAAATTCCGTCGAAAACCAGCGGTAAATAATCCATATCTCAAACCTCCTTTGAGGGTCAATATTTGCAAATCAACCCGTTTTCAACGGTAAAAATATCACCCGAAACAACAAACACCTTTGAGGCAACGTTTTCTGTCTGAATGCGTTTTTTCTCCGCACCCTTGAAGTTAAAAACAAGCACCTCGCTGCCTGAAATCACGGCAATCTTGCCCGAGCCGATATCTATACCTGCGGTTTCACCGTCAACGGAGAACGAACAAGCCTTTTTGCCGTTCTTTCTGAAAACGGTTACGGATGACTTTGAGCCGCCAAATTCCGAAACGCAAACTGCTACGTTGCCCTTATCATCCGATTCGATAGCCGAAATGCTGTTTTCGGTATATGTAATCTCATCGGCTGCTTCACCGTTTTTGCCGAAAACAACGGTTCTGTTATCTCCAACGGCAATTACGCAATTCTTTGAAGAGCAATAAACTTTAAGGAAGAGCGTTCCGCTTATCTTCATATCGTAAATCGCTTCGGAGTCTCTGACGTCAAAGAGAATAACTCTTGAATAGATTTCGGCATTTTCAACACCGATTGCGATAACCGCAACGGTCTTGCCGTCATCCGAAAGCGAGATTGCGCTTATGCGCTCGTTTGCACAGCTCCAAACGAACTCCTTCTCAAACTTTCTGTTATAAACAGTCAGGATGCTTTTGGAATTTTTATCCAGATGCGAAGTTGCAAAATAACCTTTTTTTGAAAGTGCAACGGTTGCAACTGCCGCATCCTCTTCGATTGAACCGAGCTGCTCGGTTTTGCTCTGAAGGATAACTTTATTCGAGCCGTTGCTGTAAACAAGAGCTCTGCCGTTTGCCGTTACAACCTTTGATTCAACGTTGCCGAGCTGATATTTAAAAAGCTCACCTGCCTTGCTGTCAAGCACAAGGCTCTCGTCGTTGCTGAGAATCATAAATCTTTCTCCGATGGTATCAATCTTCTTGACGTCCTGATTTTCGAGAGAATACGGGAAGCCTTCACCCTTTGAGAAAATTGATTTTATCTGCCTGAGATTATCCGTTGCATTTGAGGTTGCAACGTTGCCGATAAGTCTTGCACTGAGAAAAACTGCAATAATAACCGCAACGGCAACAATCGGAATTCTCAACACACGGAGCATTTTTTTGAAGTTGACGTTTCTTCTTATTTTTTTAAGGTCGATTATTTTTTTCTCTTTCATAAATCAGCCCTCTTCGTCTTAATAATGTATCTTATTAAGGTAAAGACCTCTTGCAGGGGCGGTATAGCCCGCCGCAAAACGGTTCTTCGCCGCGATAATCTGTTTTATCGAATCTGCAGGAATCTTTCCTCTTGAAATATCAATAAGAGT
>JAGBUT010000304.1 GCA_017630695.1 Clostridia bacterium | reverse complement strand
TTGTTATATTCCTTATATGAGCCGTAAACCGCAACGGGATTCTCCTTACGGAAGCTGATAAGTGCCTTGTAATGGTTGAAGATGGAGTCGGGGTCTGCCATTTCAGCCTCGGCATTGATGCCGTCCTTATAGTTGGGGTTAACGGGCATCCAGGGTGTGTCGCTTGTTGTGAAGCCTGCGTTTGCAGATGAATCCCACTGAACGGGAGTTCTTGCGTTACCGCGGCTTGACTCCTTGAGTCTCTGCTTTGCCTTCTCATCAGAGAAGCCGAAGAGACGGAGTGTCTTATAGTTATTTACTGCGAAAACGTCCTGATAATCCTCAACCTCGGGAAGGTCGATATTTGTCATACCAAGCTCCTGACCCTGATAAATGAAGGGAGTGCCGCACTGGAGCATATAGGAGTTTGCAATTGACTTTGCACTTTCAACTCTGTATTCGACACTGCCGAAACGGTTGATGATTCTGGGATGGTCGTGGTTTTCCATATAGAGAGCGTTCCAGCCCTTGCCGTAAAGACCGGTCTGCCAGGTCGAAAATGCCTTCTTGAGCTTCTTGAGGCTGAAGGGAAGAGTAAGGCAGTCCATAAAGAGACAGTCTGCACCCATATGTTCAAAATGGAACATCATATCAAGCTCCTGTGCAGGGCCTTCCTTGATGTATTTGAGAGCCTTGTTAACCGTCATCATCGGTGCTTCACCGACAACGAAGCAGTCATATTCATTGAGCACCTCGCGGAATTCGGTGAGATATTCGTGGATGTGAGGACCGTCGGCATAATGCTCCATACCGCAAGCCTGAGGAATGGGGAAACCGTTGGGCAGACCTTCACGCTTTGAAACGAAGGTGATAACGTCCTCACGGAAACCGTCAACACCCATATCGAGCCAGAATTTCATGATATCCTTAACTTCCTGACGAAGCTCGGGGTTATCCATATTAAGGTCGGGCTGTTTCTTTGAGAAGAGGTGGAGGTAATACTGGCCGTTTTCCTGATTATATTCCCAAGCCTTGCCCTCGAAAAGTGATGACCAGTTGTTGGGGAGTTTGCCGTCCTTACCGTCTCTCCAGATATAGTAATCGTGGTATTTGCTGTTTTTATCGATACCCTGCTTGAACCATTCGTGCTCATCGGAGCTGTGGTTTACAACAAGGTCCATAATAACTCTTATGCCTCTTGCGTGAGCTTCGTCAAGAACCTTCTTGAAAAGCTCGTTGTTGCCGTAATCGGGCGAAATATTTCTGTAATCGGAGATATCGTAACCGAAGTCTGCATTGGGTGAGCAATAAAGGGGTGAAAACCAGATGCAGTTAACACCGAGCTCCTTGAGATAATCGAGCTTTGAAAGAACGCCTTCAAGGTCGCCGATACCGTCACCGTTACCGTCGCAGAATGAACGGGGCCAGATCTGATAGCAAACCGCGTCTTTATACCACTGTGTCTTTTTCATTGAATATTCTCCCTTCGGAAATTAATTACAAATTATATTATATCAGATAAACTATTTTAATACAATAATAATTTTAGTATACGGAATTCTTAACTGAAAACGGGTAAGCCGTTTTCGAACGATACCTTGCGGATTCTTGCGCTTCTGCAGGGGTCATAGAGCGAATCACCCTCGGAATATCCGCATTTGCCGTTAAAACAAGCTTCGTCCCTTGAATGGTAGACAATCAGCCATTCACCGTTTTCATCCCTGACGAACGAATTGTGACCGGGACCGTATTCACCGTCAAGATCATCGGAGGTCAGAAGCGGTTTATCGAGCTTCGTCCAGCTTTCAGGCTTCATAAGGTCGGCATTTTCATCGGCATACATCAGTCCTATGCAGTATTCGGGACCCGTTGCCGAAGCGGAAAACGCAAGATACACCCTGCCGTTATCAATCATCACAGCCGCACCCTCGTTAACGGGGATGCGTACCCTCTCCCAATCAAACTCGGGTTTTGTCAGGAGCATCGCAGGGGCGGTTGTTTTCCACGGCTCATCGGGATTGACCGTTGAAAGATAAACGTTTGAATTGCCGCCGTTCTGCGCCCAGGCAACGTAATGTTTGCCTGCACATTCAAAATACGTCATATCAAGCGAAAAGCCTCTGAACGAAAAATCATCGGGGGCGGTGAATTTGCCTTTATCAGTCCACGCATCGTTATAAGGGTCGTTACCCTCGCACATAATGATGTGGCAATCGATATCCCAGACGTTGTTTTCACTTGCACTTGCGGCAAAAAGCACGTACCACTTGCCGCCAATTTCGTGAATCTCGGGTGCCCAGATAAAGCGGTGGGAAAGCAAGGAATCCTTTTCATCCCAGATGACCTTTTCCTCGGCTGCCGCAAGACCCTCAACGGTTTTTGCCCTGCGGAGAATTATTCTGTCATATCCCTCGGAGTCGTGCTCACCGTACATCGGATAAGATGCGGTGAAATAATAAAAGCCGTCACTCCCCTTTTTAACAAACGGGTCAGCACGGTCTCTGATAAAAATTTCGGTTTTCTCTCTCATAAAATCACCTGCAAATCGGATTTGTTACATTTTATCATATTTTCGGGCATATTATAAGTTACAGCAGGAATTTGATTCGGATAACCACGTACCGTAAAGACAAAAAAGAGGGAGAACTCAATCTCCCTCTGATTTCTTATTTATGCTCCAGATCGTATTTGATATCCTCGATGATAATGTTGATTTCATAGATGATTCTGGCAACGATATGCTTGACAATACGGATGATTTTTTCAATAAAATTCTCACCGTCATATTCAACGTCAAGACCCTCACCGCCATAGCAACCGATATTGTTGCTCACAAACTTATTGCCGAAGAAATCAAGGTCATTCTCCTGCCCCTCAATTTGATAGCCTGCACCGATAAGCGGTGAATCAGCTGAAAGCCTGAAGCTTTCGGGGTCGGAATAATCTGTTCCGACAAAGCCCGGCACGGTATTCATTGAACCCATATCGATAAGCGGAGGCTCGCAGTTATAATAACAGTTGTTGCCGAGGACGTTGCCGTCTTTGGGCAAATCCCAGACGTCATAGGCAACGAAACAGCCTTCCATCGGCATAATAATATTGTTAACAACGAGAGCGTCGTACATATCAATCAGATGGAAATCACCGCAGTTGACAATGGTGTTGTTATAGAAGCTGATATTATATTCACCGGGGTTGCAGGAAAGTCTCGACCTGCCGCCGTTATCGTTGACGGAAAGACAATACCTGACGGTGTTATTGTGATGTCCGCTGAAATTCGGGTTGTTGCACATAAAGCGCATATTATCGTGAGAATAAATATACTGATAGGTGCAGTTGTTTGTGTGCGAGTCAAAGTCAACGGACATACCGTCACCGTAGTTCTTCTGACCTGCGATTTCGCAATACTGAATCACGCTGTTTTCACTGCCCCAGAACCACATTGCCGCAGTAAAATACTGAATCTCACCGTTTTCATCAAGACCGACACCTTGACAGCAATTGATTGCACGGCAATTCTGAACGATTGCACCGTCGCAAATGCCGACAACT
>JAGBUT010000303.1 GCA_017630695.1 Clostridia bacterium | reverse complement strand
GCCTTCCTTTGCAGAGCCGCCTGCCGAGTCACCCTCTACGATGTAAATCTCGGTGCCTGCAGCCTGCTTTTCAGTGCAGTCAGCGAGCTTACCGGGGAGAGAGTTACCTTCGAGAACGGACTTTCTTCTTGCAAGGTCTCTTGCCTTTCTTGCGGCTTCTCTTGCTCTTGCGGCATCGAGAGCCTTCGAGAAAATTGCCTTCGCAACAGCGGGATTCTCTTCAAAATAGGTCATAAGCTTGTCATAAACAAGAGCGTTGACCATTGTCTGAACGTCGGTGTTGCCGAGCTTACTCTTTGTCTGACCTTCAAACTGTGCTTCCGTAAGCTTTACGGAAACGATAGCTGTCAGACCTTCTCTTACGTCCTCACCGGAAAACTTCTTGTCGCCATCCTTGAGGATGCCGTACTTCTTACCGTAGTCGTTGAATACTCTTGTCAGAGCTGTCTTGAAGCCTGTTTCATGAGTACCGCCGTCCTCGGTGCGTACGTTGTTTGCGAACGAAAGGATCGTTTCGTTGTAGCTGTCGTTATAGAAAAGTGAAATTTCTGCAAATTTATCGCCCTTTGCACCCGAGAAATGAACGGGTTTCTCGTGAAGAGGAGTAAGACCTCTAACGCCCGTCAGATACTCTGCAAAGGATGAAAGACCGCCTTCATAGCAGTAAACTCTCTCAACGATGTTGTCGGGGTCTCTGCTGTCTGTAAGGCTGATTGAAAGACCTGCATTAAGGAATGCAGACTCACGCAGACGTCTTTCAAGAGTTTCGAAATCGTAAACCGTTGTTTCCTGGAAAATCTTTGCATCGGGCTTGAAGCGGATGAAAGTACCCGTTTCATTTGTGTCACCGATAATTTCAAGGTTTGTTTCTATGTTACCGCCGTTTACGAAACGCTGGCGATGAATATGTCCTGCCTGCGAAACCTCAACCTCGAACCACTCTGAAAGAGCGTTAACAACCGATGAACCAACGCCGTGCAGACCGCCTGAAACCTTGTATCCGCCGCCGCCGAATTTACCGCCCGCGTGAAGAACGGTAAGAACAACGGTAACTGAAGGAAGGCCCATCTTTTCGTTGATGCCGACGGGGATGCCTCGTCCGTTATCTCGAACGGAGATTACGTCACCGGGTTCAATGCCTACTTCGATGTGTGTACAGTAACCTGCAAGAGCTTCGTCGATTGAGTTGTCGACGATTTCATAAACGAGGTGGTGCAGACCTCTGGGGCCTGTTGAACCGATATACATACCGGGTCTTTTGCGAACAGCTTCAAGACCCTCAAGAACCTGAATCTGACTCGCGTCATACTCCTCGGTAACAACTGTGCTCATTTCCTCCGCATCAGCTTCGAAAACGGGAACTGCCTCTTCGGGAGCATTCTGATTTATGATGTTTTCGTTATCCACTTTGACGCCTCCTGTCACATTCCAAGGCTTGACATAATGCCTTTGTTTTTCTTTGCCTTTGCAGGCTTATATTTGGGCGGATTCAGGAGCTTCATCTTTGCACCCTTGCCGCTTTTTGAAGCGAGGAACTTGTTAACGTTGATAACGTTTACTGCAAGGTCATCGCTCATATAATCACAGCAGTTGCCGAGCATCTCGGTATCGTTATCGATTGCACCGAGAATCGTTACTGCGATAACACCCTGAACGTCGTTGTTGCCATCCTCATAGATATCGTTGAGGAGGTTGAAGAGCTTCTTCATCTTGGTGGGATTGTTTTCTGTGATTGTTTCGAGAACAACCGCATTGCCGTGATTGATAAAGAAATCTTCGGGCAGGAACTGACCGTATTTCTCGCAGTTTGCCTTGTATTCATCACGAAGCTCGGGATAGATTGTTGTGAATCTGTTTGCGAGAGTGTTGGGGTCGTATGTGACTGCACCACTCTTTGCCGCAGCCTTCGAAACAGGCTGGGGAAGTTTGCTCTTTGTGGGCTTCTGGGTTTTTGTGCCGAAGCTTTCAACGAGAGTGTCGCAGTAATCGTTGACGAAATATTTTACGTCTTTATCACTTGCTGTTTCAACCTCAAGAAGAGAGGATGAAAGAACGGAGAAATCACTTGCGAGAATTTCGCCCTCTTTATTTGCACCGTAAAGTGTGATTTTGTCATTGAAATGCTCGATTTTAACAGCCTTGTTTTCGCCTTTGTATTCAATGGTGATTCTGCCGCTTTCCGTAACTGCGGGAAGTGCATCCTTTTCAACATCTGCAGGTATTACGGGTTCGAAGCCGCAATCCTTGATTGTCTCGCTTATGCCCTTATAAATATCCGCGAGGATGGAATAGATATCAGCCATGATGATTCTCCTTTGTACAAGAAAAAATTTTTACGCTTTATTATAACATATTCTATCTATATAATAATTCTATATTAGAATATATATCTATTATTTTATATATATTATAGGGAAATTGCAAGTGTTTTTAATCAAATTTTTGAGATTTTTTTATCATTTTTGACTTATTGACTATTTTTAGCACTTATGATAATATAATAAAATTAGAAAACTATAATGGGTGTTTACGCGCATTTGCATAAAATTAATCGAAGGTGATTGCAATGAAGAAAAAAGTTCTTGTTCTTTTCGGCGGTGTTTCAAGTGAGCACGACGTTTCGCTCAACTCCGCTTCATCTGTAATGAAAAACATTCCTGCAGAGAAATACGACCTTATTCCTATGGGTATCACAAAGGACGGCAGATGCTTTGTTTTCAACGGCACTCCCGACCTTCTTCCCGAAAGCGGCTGGCTTGCTGACGAAGCTCTTCTCGAGCCTGCAGTTATCTCCTGCGACCGTTCACATCACGGCATCATCCGTCTTTCAAGCGGCAAGGTTGAATATATCGACGTTGTTTTCCCCGTACTTCACGGCAAAAACGGTGAGGACGGCACAATGCAGGGTCTGCTCGAGATTTCAGGCATCCCCTACGTAGGCTGTAACACCGCCGCAAGTGCAATTTGTATGGATAAAGCCTTTACAAACGCTATGGCAGACTTTCACGGCATCCCCCAGGCAAAGTGGACCGCCTTCGACAAATACGCTTATTCGGGCAATAAAACAACTCTTTTGGAGGGTGCCGCAAAAAAACTCGGCTTCCCGATTTTCGTAAAACCTGCAAATGCAGGCTCATCCGTCGGCATCAGCAAGGCAAAAAATCTTGAAGAACTCGAAACCGCTTGTGAAAAAGCTTTCGAGCACGACGTCAAGGTTGTTCTTGAAGAAGGTGTTGTCGGTATGGAGGTTGAATGTGCCGTTATGGGCAACAGTGACCCCGTAGCATCAGTTATAGGCGAAGTTGTTCCCTGCAATGAATTCTATGATTACGATGCAAAATATCTCGCAAACGAAAGCGAGCTTCACATCCCCGCAAGACTTTCCGACGATATGCTCAAGGCTGTTCAGGATGCTGCAATCAACGCTTACAGAGCCCTCGGTTGTTCAGGCTTCACAAGAGTTGACTTCTTCGTTTGCGATAACGGAGATATCCTTCTCAACGAGCCCAACACCATCCCCGGATTTACTTCAATCAGTATGTATCCCAAGCTTTTTGCCGCTTCTGGAGTTTCATATCCCGAATTGCTTGACCGACTTCTTCAGCTTGCAATGGAAGGATAAGGTGAAGAAATGAAAGAAGCTATTGTAAAAATAACAGACCGCCATATTCAGGAGGGCGACGAGCTTTCGGCAGAGCTGACAACAAGCGGCTCCCTCGATTTCAGACCCGACGGATTCACGGTCACCTACGTTGAAACAGACGAAGAGCTCAAAGGCTGCACAACCGTTCTCGACTACCGTGACGGAACGATTGTTATGACCAGAACGGGCAAATACAATACCGAGCTTATCATCGAAAAAGACCGCAGACACACCTGCTTTTATCAGACCCCCTTCGGTGAGCTTATGATGGGTGTTTACACCAAAAACATTTTCACTGATATGAATAAAAACGGCGGTACACTCCGCTTTTCCTACACGATTGATTTCAACAACGACCTTGCATCGGAGAACGATCTCGACATTTCCGTTGCAGTGAAGAACCAGGAGGTATAAAATGTCACTTTTAGTTAAACAGGCTGTCAACGAAATCAGAACAGCTATTCTCGAAGCAGCAGGCAAAGCCGTTGCAGACGGTGAATTTCCCGAAGTTGCATTAAGCGATTTTATTGTTGAAGTTCCTGCAAACAGAGATAACGGCGATTATTCTTCAAACGCCGCTATGGCGTGGGCAAGAGACCTTCGCTCTGCTCCCAGAAAGATTGCCGAGGCTATCATCAGCCGTCTCGAGCTTTGCGATACCTTCATCGAAAGATGCGAGGTTGCAGGCCCCGGTTTCCTTAACTTCTATCTCAGAGAAAGCTTCAACGCCTGCATCATTCAGGATATCCTCGAAAAAGGCGCTGACTACGGCCGCTCCAACTACGGCGGCGGCAAGAAAATCAATATCGAATTCGTTTCCGCAAACCCCACAGGTCCTATGCATATGGGTAACGCAAGAGGCGG
>JAGBUT010000025.1 GCA_017630695.1 Clostridia bacterium | reverse complement strand
CTCACTTTCGGAACTGGTATGGGTGCAGGTCTTATCCTTAACGGACAGCTATATAGCGGTACAAACGGTATGGCAGGCGAGGTTGGTCATATCAGGCTTGAAGCAGACGGTCCCGTTGGTTACGGCAAAGCAGGTTCGTTTGAGGGGTTTTGTTCAGGCGGTGGCATTGCTGATATGGCAAAGAAAATGCTTTCAATATATAATGGTGTCACTTCAATTCCGAGAGATAATGTGACGGCTCAAACCGTTGCGCAGTGTGCGTATAACGGAGATAAGCTCGCAAACGCAATTTACAGAAAATGCGGTGAAAAACTCGGATATGCACTTTCAATTTTAATTGATATTCTTAATCCCGAAAAGATTGTTATCGGCAGTATTTTTGAGCGTTCAGGCGATTTGTTAAAAAACGAGATGAATGACGTTATCGAAAGAGAAGCATTGACTTTATCTGCAAAGGTTTGTGATGTTGTTCCTGCAATGCTTGGTGACCGTATCGGTGATTATGCTGCTCTCAGTGTTGCAAAAATGTATGCGGAGGAATTAAAATGAGTGTATTATTATCAACTCTGATTGATCGTTTTCCTGCTCTTGCCGAGTGTGAAAAGGATATTCAATCCGCATATGATTTGATGCTTGAGTGTTATGATAACAATGGTAAGTTGCTTTGTTGCGGCAATGGTGGAAGTGCCGCAGATTGCGATCATCTTGTCGGAGAATTGATGAAGGGTTTTCTTAAAAAAAGACCTCTTTCTGATTTTGAAAAAGAAAAGTTTGATTGTAATAAGCTTGCTTACGGTCTTCAAAAGGGCTTGCCTGCAATTTCACTTTGCGCTCATTCTGCATTAATGACCGCATTTGCAAACGATGAAGCACCCGAATTTGTTTTTGCCCAACAGGTTTATGCCTATGCAAAAAAAGGCGACATTCTTGTTGCTTTCAGCACTTCTGGCAATTCTGCAAACGTTGTATATGCCGTTCAGGCAGCAAAAGCATCAGGCATAAATGTCATTTCATTGACCGGTAAAAAGGAAAGTAAGCTCGGCGAATTGAGCGACGTTTGCATCCGAATCCCTGAAACAGAAACGTTTAAAATTCAGGAATTGACGCTTCCTGTTTACCATTGTCTTGCGGCAATGATTGAAGAAAATTATTTTGAAGTTTAACGATATAACGGAGGTATTAATATGATTATTCCCAGACCCGAGCATCCGAATCCCCAGCTTGAGAGAAAAAATTGGCTTAACCTTAATGGTGAATGGGATTTTGAATTCGATTTTGGTAACAGCAAAAAGGCTTCAGGTATTCTTGAAAAGAAAGATTGGGAGAAGAAAATAATTGTTCCTTTTTGTCCCGAGAGTAAACTTTCTGGTGTTGAATACACTGATTTTATTCCTGCAGTCTGGTATCGTAAGGTTGTGAATATCACCGAAGAAAATCTTAACGGCAGGGTTTTCATTAATTTCGGGGCTGTTGACTATGAAGCAACAGTTTACGTTAACGGCAAAAAGGCAGGTTATCATAAGGGCGGTTATATTTCATTCCGATTTGATATCACGGAGCTTCTCGTTATCGGTGAAAACACTATTATCGTCAATGCTGTTGACGACGTAAGAAATCCTCTCGTACCCAGAGGTAAGCAGTGTGAAGAACTTCATTCAAGAGGCTGCGATTATACAAGAACAACGGGAATTTGGCAGACTGTATGGCTCGAATTCGCGCCTGCACAGTATATCAAGAATTTCAGACTTTATCCCGATGCTGAAAACGCTTGCCTTGCAATTTCTGCCAACGTTGAGGGCGAGGGCGAGTTTGTTGCCGAAGCTTTTTATGATGGCAAATCCGTCGGTATTGCAAAGAAAAAAGCATCAGATTCAGTGTGTCTTGAAATTGCTCTTTCTGAATCTCATCTTTGGGAGCCGGGTTGCGGCAGACTTTATGACCTTAAACTTACATTCAACGATGATGAGATTTCAAGCTATTTCGGACTTCGCAGCGTAAAGCTTGATGATTATAAATTCCTTATCAACGGCAAATCTGTTTTTCAGAGACTTGTTCTTGATCAGGGATTCTACCGTGACGGCATTTACACTGCACCCACAGAAGCTGACCTCATCAAGGATATCGAAATATCTTATGCTGTGGGCTTTAACGGTGCAAGACTTCATCAGAAGGTCTTTGAGCCGAGATTCCTTTATCATTGCGATAAGCTCGGTTATCTTGTATGGGGCGAATATCCCAACTGGGGTCTTGATTATTCAAATCCCTATGCTCTTGAATCGATGCTTCCTGAATGGTGTGAATGTGTTGAAAGAGATTTCAATCATCCTTCAATCATTGGTTGGTGTCCCTTCAACGAAACCTGGGATTTTGCAGGCAGACATCAGAATGACGCTCTAATCAGCACAATTTACCGTGTTACAAAGCATATGGATAACACAAGACCCTGCATTGATACAAGCGGTAACTTCCACGTTGAAACAGATATTTTTGACGTTCATGATTATGAGCAGGACGTTGAAACTTTCAAGACGAATTACGACAAGTTGATGACCGAAGGAATTCTTTATGAAAGATTCCCCAACAGACAGATGTATAGCGGCAAGGGTTGTGCCTGGGTAAGCGAATACGGTGGACTTCAGTGGTCAGAGGGTGACCGTGACGACGCTTGGGGTTACGGTAACGCACCCAAATCATTTGAAGAGTTTGTTGAGCGTTATAAGGGCCTCACAGACGCTCTTCTTGATAACTACAGAATGTTTGGTTTCTGTTATACACAGCTTTATGATATTGAGCAGGAGCAGAATGGTCTTTACTATTATGACCGTACTCCGAAGTTTAATCCCGAAATATTCAAGGCTATCAACTCCAGAAAAGCTGCAATTGAAGACTAAAATTAAAAAGCTTCTTCACGTTACTGTGAGGAAGCTTTTTTACTTAATCTGAACATATTGCATATATATATATCGGGTGATGTATGTGAAATTCAGGCGGTATTATCGGCAAAAAAATCCGATGGTATTTGTAATTATATGTGTGTTGATATTGTTTCTGATTTTATTCTTGCTGCTTGATGCGAAAATCAGACCTTCGATTTATGAATTAGCGGTACTTGAAGCATATTCAATTTCGTCAGAAAGAGTGAATTCTGCGGTTGAAAAATATCTTTCAGAGAATGCTCCGTCTTATTCTGAAATTGTTAGTATCAGCTACGGAAATAATAATTCAATAACGGGAATTACAACTGACATTGTTAAAATGAACGTGTTTAAATCACAAGTAACTAATGCAATTGACCGTGAATTTGATGTGAATTCTAAAACTGAGATTCCTGTTTCTATCGGTACGGCAACCGGCATTATTCTCTTTTCTGATTTAGGTCCACGTCTTAAAATTGACGTTGGATTTTCTTCATTAACTAAAACAGATTTCGAAAATATATTTGAAAGTGCCGGAGTTAATCAAACACAGCACAGCATAATGCTTAACGTAGAAACAACAGTTATACTCAATCTTTCAGGCAGAAGAATAACTCAAACCGTTGAAACTTCATTCTGCGTTG
>JAGBUT010000302.1 GCA_017630695.1 Clostridia bacterium | reverse complement strand
AAATAACAAGCGCCCCTGCTCTTCACAGAAGAGCGGGGGCGTTTGTCAATATGGAGGATTTGAGCAGGCGAAAATAGCCTGAGTAGTATTCTTATTTTCTGTTGATGATTTTTGCACGGATTCCTCTTGTTGCCTTTGCGGCCTTCTGTGCGGCATTGACGGCGGCAAATCCGAGTTTGTTGATAACGAGGTCAGCCTCGCCCATCAGCTCCATATATTCGTTTGTGAAGCCGATTTTGAATTTGAAAATGCCGTGCAGAGGGTTATCCTCGTCGGGATATCCGCCTCTGAAATCATAGCAGGAGCAGTTTTCTTCAATTGCCCATTTAATCATTTCCCACTGAACGAGGTAGTTGGGCATAACGTTTCTGTATTCGTTTGAACTTGCACCGTAAACGTACCATACCTTGTCGCCGCAAAGCACGTCGAGTGCACCTGCGATTGTTTTGCCCTCGTATTTTGCAAAATAGATTCTTGCATCGTCACCGAAAGCATCCATAATACGCTCGAAATATGAGGTGTCACGGGTTGCGAAGTTGTCTCTCTCGCCCGTAACGAGCATAAGGTCGTGGAATTCTGCACAAGCCTCTTTGCCTTTGATTTCGATCGTTACGCCCTTTCTTGCGGCAAGACGTGTGTTGTAGCGTGTTTTGGGATGGAAGGAAGCGAGAACTTCTTCTTCGGTTTTGCCCTTTGTGTCAAGGCGAAGAATGTATCTTGCCTGAACGGTATCAAAACTTGCGTTATGATCCTTGAAGGTGAAACCGATATCCTTGAGAAGATTGATGTATTCCTCGTTTGAAGCGAGGGTATCGGTGTCGATTTTGAGAGTGACAGCCTTGTTCTTGATGCCGTATTCTTTTGCGGCAAGAAGAAGGTCTTTTACTGTTTCTTTGTCCGAAAGGTCACAAACGGGACCTCTGGGAGCATACATCATTTTATAGGGCACCATCGGGATTGCACGCAGAAGCACTGCGCAAACGCCCTTGATATTTCCGCTTTCATCTCTTTTGATGAAACCGACCCATTCCCATTCTTTCTTTACCTTACCCCAAGCAGAGGTCTGCATCATATGTCCCTTAGGATGCGAACGCACAAACGCATCAAATTCCTGTGCATTTTCTATTTTTACAATTTCCATAATCTTAACTGCCTTTCCTCGTTTTATATATTTCTTCGGCTCTTTTTAAGAGTGATTCTTTTTCGTTTTTGAGTTTGTCTCCCATAACCTCGTCAAGGAGTGCTTCAAGTAACTTGCCCATCTCGGGAGAGGGAGGGATTCCTGCTTTTGCAAGATCTTTGCCGCTTATATCAAGGTCGGCAATTCTGAAGCAGGAGTTTTCGGTTTCAATTTCATCAAGAATCCGAAGTCCGATTTCGTTTGACTCAAGACCCTCGCTGATAAAAACGGGATTCTGTGCCCTGAAATCCGCTTCTCTTATATCAAAAAGGTCTCTGATTGTTTCAATGCCGAGCTTTGCGATATATTTCTTATATGTTTTTCTGCTTATTTTATCGGGCAGAAAATCGTGATATTCAACCAGATTGCACACGGTGTTTCTGAATTTGTTTGACGTTTTCAGCCTTGAAAGAATACTTTCTGCAATCTTTTTGCTGACTTTTGAGTGGGAGTAAAAATGGTCAATCCCTTTTTCGTCGGTTGACTTGACGTGTGGTTTTCCGCTGTCGTGGAGAAGCATTGCGAAACGAAGATGAGCTTCGGGCTTAACGGATTCAACGGCTTTTACCGTATGGCCCCATACGTCGAAAATATGCCTTTCGTGATTCTGCAAACAGCCTTTCATCGCCTCAAGCTCAGGCATGATGAAGAATACAACCTCGCTGAAATCCTTCAGAATCCTGCCTGCATCCTTTCCGCAAAGGAGCTTCGAAAATTCAACGAAAATTCTTTCGGCAGAGACGTTTGAAAGCAATTTATAGTTTCTTTTTATTGATGCTTCGGTTTCGGCATCGATGTCAAATCCGAGTACGCTTGAAAAACGCAACGCGCGGATGATTCTTAACGCATCCTCACCGAAACGCTTGTCAGGGTCACCGACACAGCGGATGAGCTTCCTTTCGATATCAAACTGACCGCCAAAGGGGTCAATCGTACCGACGGAAGGGGAGAATGCGATGGCATTAACCGTGAAATCTCTTCGTGAGAGGTCATCCTCAACTCTGTCGGTAAACGAAACGGAGTCGGGATGGCGATTATCTGAATAACCCGATTCAATGCGGTAGGTTGTGATTTCAACGCTCAGTGAATCAACGATAACCGTTACGGTGCCGTGCTTGATGCCCGTTTCGATGACTCTGTAATCCGAAAAAGCGGCGGCAGTTTGCTCGGGCAGGGCGCTTGTGGTTACGTCCCAATCGTGAGCTGTTTTGCCCATAATCAGGTCTCTGCAAGCACCGCCCACAACGTATGCCGAGTGTCCGTTTGCGTTCAGAATTTCGATAACAGTATTGACTTGTGGCGGAATTTTGTTTACCATATTGTTACACCGTTAAGGTGAACGGAATAATCCGAACCCTGATTTTCACGGGCATATTTCCGTTCACTCTTCGTTAAAATACTCGCAAATCCGCAGAGGATTTGCTCCGTTTTGTGCCTTGATTGACCAAAAATCTGCTCCGTGAAAATTCTTCGACCCGAAAGCGAAGAATTTTCTGCCGATTTTTGGTTGTTGAGGTTGCAGGAAGGCTGACGCCTTTCAATACCGAAACGCCGAAAAGCGGTGAAAAGACTCGCTTTCGGGCAGGTTCGGATTACCCCATTCACCTTAAGGAGGTTTTAGTTATGAATATACAGATTTTTGGCACAAATAAATGCTTTGATACCAAAAAGGCGCAGAGATATTTTAAAGAGAGAGGAATCAAATTCCAATTTATCGACCTTGCACAGAAGAATTTCAGTAAGGGCGAATATAACAGCGTGAAAGCGGCTGTCGGCTCGATGGAGGCTTT
>JAGBUT010000301.1 GCA_017630695.1 Clostridia bacterium | reverse complement strand
GATTCTTAATCACAGCGGTATCGATAAGGGCGTAACGCTGGCTTATCAGTCGCTCGACCCCGACGTACTTGAAAATATCGGCAGAAAGAATCTGACGCTTGAGCATTATTCTTCGCTTACTGCAAAATATGCCGAAGAAAAAATCCCTACCTATACCGAGCTGATTCTCGGTATGCCCGGCGAAACCTATGACAGCTTCTGCAAGGGTCTTTGCCGTTTGCTTGAAAACGGTCAGCACAATTCGATGACGGTTTACACCTGCCAGGTCTATTGCAACGCTCCGATTGCAAGCAAAGAAATGGTTGATAAATATAAAATCCGCTGGGAGCGTCAGCCGCTTCACGGAATCCATTATCCCGCAAACTTCAACGGAGTGCAGGAATATTACGACGTTGTTGTTGAAACAAAGGATATGAGCAAGGAGATGTGGGTCAAGGCAAATATGTTTTCCGTTTGCCTTCAGAGCTTCCATCATCTCGGTCTGCTGCGTTGCTTTGCTATCTATGCAAGATATGAGCTTGGCATCAGCTATTACGATTTCTATAACCGTCTGCTCGATTATATTTTCAGCGACGAAACGAAATATATCTACAAGCTCTTTGAGAAAATCAGATGGAAAACCGAAAACACCGAGGTTTCCGACTGGTGCTATCAGAAGGATATCTTCAGCAAGGTCGGTTGGTATTTTGAGGAAGGAATTTTCCTCGATCTGATTTACAACAGAGACGTTTTCTGGCAGGATATTCTGCCATTTATTGAAAAGCTCGGCATTGAAAAGAACGTTTTCGACGAGATGCTGAAATATCAGAAGCAGGTGCTTCGCTTACCGCAGACCGAGGTCGTTGAGATTGAAACGGGTTACGATTTCTACACGTATTTTCAGAATATCTATGACGATGAATATCAGCCGCTTGAAAAGGTTGATACCCACCTGACAATAACGCTCGAAAAGAAAATTTCCGATTGGGCGGAATATGCGCGCGAAATCATATGGTTTGGCAAAAGAAGAAGTGCGACAGTTTGCACGAATTCAAGAGAACACGTTTGCGTTGAATACAGAGGGTAAAGTTGAATGTATATTGTTTCTAATGTTCAAAATTAGAAAAAAGTATTGATTCTCTTTTAGAAAAATGCTTTAATGTAAAAAATAGGCAAATCACACAAAATGCCTGTGTTTTGTGTGGGGGGGTAAGTAGAAAACAATGAGGAATTTATATCTGGTGCAAGCTTCAAACACCTATGTCGGCAGAGGATTCAAGGCTGCATATCTTCCGTATGCGGTCGGTCTTCTTGCGGCATATGCGTTTGAAGATGAAAAAATAAAGAGTGAATATTGCTTCAAAAGATTTATCTTCACGAGAGAAATAACCGACGAGGCTGTGCAGAGTCTTGAAAACCCCGGGGTTATCGGTTTCTCAAATTACATCTGGAACACGCAGTATAACCTTGTTCTTGCAGAAAAGATAAAAAAAGCGTATCCCGATTGCGTGATTATTTTCGGCGGACACAACGTCCCGCCCGATAATTCCTTCCTTGAGAAATATCCTTTCATCGATTATCTGGTTCACGGCGAGGGCGAAGAAGCCTTCAAGGCACTTCTGCTTGAATTTTGCAAGGAAGAAAAGGATTTTTCCGCAATTTCGAATATCTCTTACCGATCAGGTGAGAATGAATTCAGAAAGACGCAGACGGAGATTCTCTGCAGACTCGACTATCCGTCACCCCATCTCAACGGTTGGTTTGACAGCATTTTTGAAGAAAACCCCGATATGCAGCTCGATGCGATTCTTGAAACTTCAAGAGGCTGCCCGAGAAGCTGTGCATACTGCGATTGGGGCTGCAACAGCTCGAAAATCAGATTCTTCCCCACAGAGAGAATCTTCGCCGAAATCGACTGGATGAGCGACCACGGTGTTAAATTCATCTGGGGTGCGGATTCAAACTTCGGTGCGGCTGAAAGAGATATGGATATCGTTGATTATCTTATCGATAAGCGTGAGAAAACCGGTTGCCCCGAGAGACTTCGCATCAACTATGCGATGGACAAGCCGCAGAGAGTTTTTGAAATCAGCTGTAAGCTTGAAAGATTCGGAATGAGCAAGGAGGGTGCAACGCTCTCTTTCCAGAGCCTTGACCCGACGGTACTTGAAAATATCGGCAGACGCAATATGAGCATGGATAAATTCAGTGAGTTGCTCAAGCTTTATACCGAGGCGGGCATCACGACGTATTCCGAAATTATTGCAGGTCTGCCCGGCGAAACATACGAAAGCTTCTGCAGAGGTATAGGCAAGCTTCTTGAAGCAGGTCAGCACAGACTGATTACCGTTTACAACTGCGAACTTCTTCCCAATTCGCCTATGGCTCAGCCCGAATATATGAAGAAGCACGGCATCAGGACCGCTGAAATAGAAGCGCTCGTGGCACACAGTGCGGTTGACGAAGAGGTTAAAGAAAAAACTATCTACGTTATCGGCTCAAACTCCCTGAGCACCGAGGATTGGATTGCCTGCAACGTATTCACCTGCGTTGAAGAATCGCTTCACCATAACGGAATCATGAAATATCTTGCAATTTATCTTCATTATGAAAAAGGCTATTCATATGAGGATATTTACAATATGGTTATCCGTTATGCGAAGAAAAACAGCGATTCCGTTCTTCGCACCGCTTATGACTATCTTTACAGCTACTACAAGGCGATTTCTCAGGAGAAACCTATTGAACTTTGGTCAAATCCGATTTTCGGAGACGTTACGTGGGTACCGAAGAAGGTTACTCATCTGATGACAATAACCCGTATTGACGAATTTTATTGGGAAATCAAGGAACCTCTGAGATATCTTGGCATTGAGAATGAGATAATTGAAGAACTCATCCGGTATCAGAAAACCGTATTGAAGCTTCCTTATAAGAATAATTTCTCCAAAGAATTTGAATATGATTGGAATAAATATTTCAAGAACGCTATTTCCGGCAATGCCGGACCTCTTGAAAAGAAAAAAATCCGTATCAGCGTCAACAATAAGGTTCATCGTAACAACTGGAAAGACTATGCCCTTGAGGCAGTGTGGTTCGGTGTGAACGGAATAACAATCAATCCGGATATGACGGTAGAATACATTTAACAGGTTAACAGAAAATGAGTGGATTCAAAGGCGTATCAATAGTAACCGGTACGGTTACTGAAACTAACACATTGAGAGAAACAGTCAGGTTCATTCTTGAAAACTGCCGGCATTCGGACATCACGGAGATTATCATCGGATATCCTGCAGACAGAGTGACAAAGGAATGCCTGGCTGTAATAGGGGAGCTTGAGTCGGCTCCGTGTGACGTTCCGATTATTGCTTATCAGCAGAAAAAAGAAAGACTTGCATATCTTACCGAAGCTTTTGATATGGCAAGAGGGTCGCACATAATAACCGTTGATTCCGATATGGCGCTCGACCTTTCGCTCATCCCCGTGATGATTGAGAACGCAAAAAAAGAGCCTGAAACAATATTCTCGGCTTCAAGATGGCTTGGCGGTAACAAGTTTTACGGCTATAACAAATTCAAAAAGGTGCTCAATATCTGCGCTCAGAAGTTCCTTTCGGTGCTTTATTCGAGCGATCTGACGGATTTTACAATCCCTTATCAGATTATTCCGACGGATATTCTGCAGGCAATCGAGTTTGAGGAAACGGGCTTTCCGATATTCCTTGAAATGGTGCTCAAACCCCTTCGCCTCGGTTATAAATTCAAAGAGCTTCCGACGGATTGTCACTCAAGAACAGAGGGTAAATCGAGCAACTCATTTGCACAGATTCCGCAATATCTCCGCACGGCATTGCACGTGAGATTTATGCCGAAAGAAAATATATTGAAGAAATAACAAAAACCACCGAGAAATCGGTGGTTTTAATCTTTTATGAGGATTTCAGGGGAATAGCAATCGGATGAATAAAGTGCCGCCGCCTGATTTCTGCCGTACCAAACAACGGAGCAGGCATAGTCGAAAAGCGTTTCGCTCACGTTGTTATCAGTTACGGTCAGGAGCATTTTCTTCTTTTCAAGAGGAGCGTATCTGCCCTCATAAATGCGTTTGCAGTAGTTATAGAAATCGTAATCCGATTCAACGGCGATTTTACCGCCCTGACCCGTGCGTTTGAGAATTGCACGCTGATAGCCGAAAACGGCACGCAACTCATCGGCTTTATCGCTTATCTGCGAAAACGCTGTTTCAAGCTCGCTGAAAATTTCATCGGCAATCTCGAGCGTTTTCATAAAATATATTTCGTCAAACTGCCAACATATATCACCCAGGCCCTCGCAGGGCACAGCCCAGCCGTTTTCACCTCTTGACATACCCGATGCAAAATCGGAAATCAGGCGGTAAACCTTGCTGCAGGCAGAGTTTTCGTTTTGCTTTGAGAGGTTGGCAATTTTTGAATAGATATCAAAATAGCTCATACCGCATTCGTTGCGAAGCCAGAGGGCGACGGCTCTGAAAAAGCCGATGTTATGAAATGCCTGAACAAGACACGCGAAGGCAACGCATTCAATCCATTCCTCACTTGAGAGGGAATCGGTTTTGATAACGGCGGTGTTGTATTCCTGAACTTCGTGCTTTTCAAGTGCACTGCAGTGAGCTTGTGAAAACGGTGCTTTAACGGTTTCTATGCCGAATTTTTCAACGTATTCGGGAGCACCCATTTCGGAATTCGGGAGCAAATCGCAGGTGTAGACCTGAATCGCCTTGTGCTGACCGTATTCAAGCAGGTTACAGATGCCTTTTGTGAAGCTTTCTTTCGTTTCTCCTGCAAGACCGAGAATAAGCTCGGAGGAGGTTGAGATACCGCAACGGCTGTATTCAGCCATAAGAGTGTGAAAATGCTCGAGAGAAATGTTTTTTCTGCCGATATTTTCAAGCACAACGGGGGAGAGACTCTGGAATGAGAGGGTCTGCGCCTTATCGAGACCGTATTTATTGAATCTCATACAGATTTTCTTAACGAAATCCGTTCTGTTTTTGGTGAAGCAGACTCTGAAATTCTTCGGGAAGCCCGTTTTCCTTTTCGTTTCGATTATGTATTCTGCGATTTCTTCATCTCGGTCAAGAATGCCGAAATTACCGTCTGCGCAGTAAACATATTCGATGGAGTGGGCGGCAATCCAATCGATTTCAGCCTGAATTCTTTCCATCGGGAAGGGTCGGATTCTGCTGCCGAGAGTACCCCAGTCACAGAATGAGCATTTGAACGGGCAGCCTCGGTTGGTTTCAAGAATAGCAGAAAAATTGACGTCTTGGCTGATAATAGAATCGAAAACTCCCGTAAGATAGGGGGAGGGATATTCGCTCAGGCAAAAGGCTTTTTCTTCGGTTTTGAAATATTTACCATCCTTTTTGAATGCAAGGTTTTCAACCGTTTCGGGGGATTTACCTTCAAGCAGGCAGAGGAGCAATGCTCTGAAGGCTTCTTCGCCTTCACGGTAAATCAGATAATCAACCGCAGGGCATTCCTCAAACGTTTCAAAATCACGCAAAACGTTGTGACCGCCGAAGATAACGGCGCATTCGGGATATTTTTCTTTGATTGCACTTGCAAGAGCTTTGTTGTATTCATAGTTCCAAACGGAGCAGGAAAACGCAACAACAAACGGGTTGCTGACGAAATCAAGAGCTTCAGCGAGTGGCATATGAGTATAAACAAAGCCCGCAAGGGAGCAGGATTCTTTGATTTTATCGTTATCAAAAGCATAGGCGGCAATGCAACCCGATGCGTAGGGGATATAAACCGACCTGCGCTCATTTCCGTAAACGTTGTTTGCCTGAACAAAATAAACGTTTTTCACCGCTGATGCTCCTTTCTGATAAGATAACTCAATAATTATATCACCTGCAGATAATAAAGTCAAACCGAGCTGAAAACAAAAATCTTCGTTCTCATTGACTTAACATAAACAAAGTGATAATATAATAATGAAATTAATAATACGGAAGTGAAGCAATGCTTAATATTCTTGTTACAGGCGGCGCAGGATATATCGGCTCCGTGCTCGTGCCTCTTCTTCTTTCAAAGGGATGCAAGGTTACGGTGCTTGATAATTTTATGTTCAATCAGAGCTCTCTGCTTGAATGCTGTGCCAACCCGAATTTTGAAATCATTAATGCCGATTCAAGAAACGAACTCGCAGTCAGAGAAGCTATGAAGGGCAAGGATTATATTATTCCTCTTGCCGCCCTTGCAGGTTTCCCCATTTGCGATAAAGAGATTTGTTCGGCTTATTCAATCAACCTTGATGCAATCAAAATGATTCTGCGTCTGCGTGAAAAGGGTCAGAGAATTATCTTCCCTTGCACAAACAGCGGTTACGGTCTCGGTGAGGGCGAAAACTTCTGCACAGAAAAGTCACCCATAAAGCCTATTTCTGTTTACGGCAAGAGCAAGGTTGAGGCAGAGGCTGCGGTGCTCAGCGAAAGCGGCACAACAGCATTCAGATTCGCAACCCTTTTCGGTGCATCTCCGAGAATGAGAACGGATTTGCTCGTTAACGATTTTGTTTACAGAGCTGTTTTTGATAGAACGATTGTTATCTTCGAGGGCAACTTCAAGAGAAACTATCTGCACGTCAGAGATGCCGCAAACGCATTCTGGTTTGCAATTGAGAATTTTGAAAAAATGGAGGGCGGCACTCATAAATGCTGTCTTTCGGATTCAAATCTCTCCAAAATCGAGCTTTGCGAGAAAATCAAGATTCATCTGCCCAAGTTCGTTTATATCGAAGCACCCGTCGGTGAGGACCCTGATAAGAGGAACTATATCGTTTCAAACGAAAAATTCGAGTCTCTCGGCTGGAAGCCTCTCTATTCGCTCGATGACGGCATCGACGAGCTGATAAAGACCTACAGAATAATCAAAAATAACCAGTATTCCAACGTTTAATAAAAAAACAAGCTCCTTGTGAATTAATCACAGGGAGCTTTTATTTTTAGTCCAGACCGTATTTTTTGCGTGTTTTCTTGCAGAATTTAGCCGCAAAGAAGAAACGTGCAAGGGGGATAGCGGAAGTCAGCACGGCTTCGGGCAGGAAAAGAACGTTGATGTGCGAAACTCGGTTAAGCAGAATTTTAAACTGCTTGAAGAGGTGAACAACGTTTTTCTCTTTTTTATCGTAGTCCGATTTCGTCAGCAGACCCCAGAAGAAATAACCCTGGGCAACGTTGAGGTCACGCATAGGGATTTGTGAAAAGTTAGGCGTACGGCTGTAATAAAGGTCGATTTTTCGATAATCAGAAAGCTTTTCGGGAAGTTTATATTTGCCGCTTTCAAAAATCTCTTTGCCAAACGGGGAGTCGTAGATATATGCGTATTTGAAAAATGAAATTTCGCAGTTTGGCAGACTTTTTGCAAACTCGATGTTGCAGCGAAGGTCGTCAACTGTTTCATCGGGCATACCGATAACATACGTTTTTTATATTTTACACTGCTGATTCGGGTTGGTATAAAAATAAAATTGGCTTGAGCGAAACAGAGTTCCGTTCAAGCCAATTATCAATTATCAGTTTTTGGTCTTCGCTTACAGCTTCAGACTATTTAATTATTTCTCGTTGTAGAGGCCTCTTGCAACGTAGTGTGTATGAAGAACTTCGTGTGCAACGTGGCTGCCGGGATGCTCAAAGTACTCAGCATAAACAGTCTTGACTGCTTCGCTTTCGTGTGACTTTCTTACGGGATGATGCTTATCTGCCTCGTAGAGAGCCTGAGCTCTGATAGCCTTGAGGTCAACAAAGTTGTGAACTGTTGCGGGTTGTGTGGGCTGACCGCCGCCGTTTACGCAACCGCCGGGACATGCCATGATTTCAACGAAGTGATATTCTGACTTGCCTGCCTTGATTTCGTCCATAACCTTCTTTGCGTTTGCAAGACCGCTTGCTGCGCAAACCTTGATTTCCATACCTGCAACTGTGTAGGTTGCTTCCTTGAGACCTTCTGTGCCTCTGACCTCTGTGAATTCAAGATTCTTGAGTTCTTCGCCGGTGAGCTTTTCAACTGCTGTTCTGAGAGCAGCTTCCATAACACCGCCGGTTGCACCGAAGATAACGCCTGCGCCTGTGCCTTCACCGAGAGGATTATCAAATTCTTCATCGGGAAGAGCATTGAAGGAGATACCTGCAGTTTCAATCATTCTTGCAAGTTCACGGGTTGTGAGAGCGTAGTCAACGTCCGCATAGCCGCTTGCTGCCTGATCAGCTCTGCCTGCTTCAAACTTCTTTGCTGTGCAGGGCATAATTGAAACAACAACGATATCCTTGGGATCAAGGTTCATCTTCTTTGCGTACCAGGTCTTGATTACTGCACCGAACATCTGCTGGGGTGACTTGCAGCTTGAAAGGTGTGCAAGCTGTTCGGGATAGTAGTGCTCACAGTACTTAACCCAACCGGGTGAGCAGGATGTGATGAGGGGAAGAGTTCCGCCGTTGCTTACTCTGTCAAGAAGTTCGTTTGCTTCTTCGAGGATTGTAAGGTCAGCAGAGAAATCTGTATCAAATACCTTGCTGAAGCCGAGACGACGAAGAGCTGCAACCATTTTACCTGTTACGTTTGTGCCGATTTCGTTGCCGAATGCTTCACCGAGAGTTGCTCTGATTGAGGGAGCTGTGTTAACAACAACAAACTTCTCGGGGTCGTTGATTGCTTCGAATACCTTTGCGGTATCGTCTTTCTCATAAAGTGCGCCAACGGGGCAGTGAACGATACACTGACCGCAGGATACGCAGCTGAAATCATAGAGGGGAAGCTCGAAGGGTGAGCCGATATGAGTATCGAAACCTCTTGCGTTTGCACCGATAACGCTGATTGCCTGATTATCACAAGCTGCAACGCAACGGCGGCAGAGAATGCACTTGCTGTTATCTCTGATCATATGAGGTGCAGAATCGTCAAACTGGAATTCGGGGTATGCGCCTTCGAAAACCTTTTCGTCTGCAACACCGTAGTCTCTGCAAAGCTTTTGAAGTTCGCAGTTGCCGCTTCTTACGCAGGAGAGACATTCTTTTCTGTGAGTTGAGAGGATGAGTTCAAGAGTCATCTTGCGGCTCTTTCTGACCTTCTCTGTGTTTGTGAAGATTTCCATACCTTCGTTTACGGGGAATACGCAGGCTGAAACAAGTGAACGTGCGCCCTTAACCTCAACCATACAAATACGGCAAGCACCGATTTCATTGAGGTCTTTGAGATAGCAGAGAGTGGGGATTTCGATGCCCGCATATCTTGCTGCTTCAAGAATTGAAATGCCACCGGGAACGCTCAGGGGCATATTGTTTATTTTAATGTTTACCATTTCCATTTTATTATGCCTCCTCAATTAAGCTTTGCTGATAGCGCCGAACTTACAGGAATCAATGCAAGCACCGCACTTGATGCACTTGGTTGTGTCGATAACGTGGGGATTCTTGACTGTGCCGACGATAGCGCCTGCGGGGCACTTTCTTGCACAGAGAGTACAACCCTTACATTTGTCAGCTTCGATAACGAAGTTGAGAAGGTTCTTACATACGCCTGCAGGACACTTCTTATCAACAACGT
>JAGBUT010000300.1 GCA_017630695.1 Clostridia bacterium | reverse complement strand
TCCGAAGCTCCTATGAAGCACCGCCGAAACCCGATATCGTCATCTGCTGTGACGGTGCCGTATGCTCTGCAATGAGCGATGCCGCAGTGTTTGTTTTCCGAAGAAAAACCTGCGGAAAAATCCGTTTCTGCGGCAGCGGTATAACGCTGAAAGCCGAGCATTCACGCTCACTCCCCGACGGAATCGACCCCCTCGATTTTGCGGCGGCTCTGATCGAGCTTTGCGGCAGCCGTGAATACTCTTTATCGTGCTTTGAAAATATTGAAATAAGCTGTCGGAAATGTGCTTCTCCTCTGCCCGAAAACTGCATTCTCTGCCATATCCGAAGCAGTGCAAATCAATAAACACTTGACAATATTATTAATATTATATATAATAAATCAGCTAATAGTTTATTTTATAAATAATTGTTAAAGGAGATATAACGAAATGGAAAAACAAACCGTCTACACCCGTGAGGACTATGCGAAATTAAGCGAAGAACTTAAAAGACTCAAAACCGAAGGCAGAGACGAAATTGCCGAAAAGATTAAAGAAGCTCGTTCACACGGTGACCTTTCAGAAAACGCTGAATACGATGAGGCTATGAACGAACAGGCTAAGATGGAAGCAGAAATTGCCAAACTCGAAGCTGACCTTCGTAACGCCGTTATCCTTGAAGAAGAAGAACTCACTACAGAAACCGTTCACATCGGTGCAAAAATCAAGCTCTTCGATATGGAATACGAAGAAGAGCTCGAATATAAAATCCTTGGTAAGAGCGACCTTGAGCACGGCATTATCTCCGACCTTTCTCCTGTAGGTTCAGCTGTTATGAACAAAAAGGTTGGCGACGTTGTTGAAGTTCACACTCCTTCAGGCAAGGTTATCAAAATGAAGATTCTCGCAATCTCCAAATAATTCAAAAGCTACAGCGATGGGATATAGCCGCAGCAATGCGCTGCCTGTCGCTTTCGCATTATTAAAGTACAAAACCGAAAGGATTGAAAAACCATGGCAGAAGAAAAGATTGTCACCACTGCTCCCGAAGCAGAAGAGCAGGAACAAGATATAAACGAGCTCAAGAAAATCAGAATCGAAAAGCTCGAAGCTCTCCAGGCTGCAGGCAAAGACCCCTTTGAAATCACTCTTGCAGAGCAGAGCATCCATAACGCAGAAATCGTTGAAAGATTCGAAGAGCTCGAAAATCAGAACGTTTCCATCTGCGGCAGAATGATGAGCCGCAGAGATATGGGTAAGGCAAACTTCATCGACGTAAGAGACCTCACGGGCAGAATGCAGGTTTACGTTAAGATTGACGAAATCGGCGAGGACGTTTTTGCTGAATTCAAAAAGTGGGATATCGGCGATATCGTTGAAGTAAAGGGCTTTGTTTTCAGAACAAGAAGAGGCGAAATCTCCGTTCACGCAAAAGAAATCCGCCTTCTTTCAAAGTCACTCCTTCCCCTTCCCGAAAAATTCCACGGTCTTACCAACACAGACACTCGTTACCGCAGACGTTATCTTGACCTCATCATGAACCCCGAGGTTAAGGATACCTTCGTCAAGCGATCACTCATCCTTCGTGAGGTAAGAAACTATCTTGATTCACAGGGCTTCCTTGAAGTTGAAACACCTATGCTTGTTGCAAACGCAGGCGGTGCGGCTGCAAGACCCTTCCTCACTCACCATAATGCTCTCAACGAAGATTTCAAGCTTCGCATTTCTCTTGAGCTTTACCTCAAGAGACTTATCGTAGGCGGTATGGAAAAGGTTTACGAAATCGGCAGAGTTTTCAGAAACGAAGGCTGTGACACCCGTCACAACCCCGAGTTCACTCTTATGGAGCTCTATCAGGCATACACCGACTACAACGGTATGATGGACCTTACCGAAAATCTTTACAGACACGTTGCTCAGGCTGTTCTCGGCACAACCGTTATCAGCTACAACGGTGTTGAAATGGATCTCGGCAAGCCCTTCGAAAGAATCTCAATGGTTGACGCTGTCAAGAAGTATGCAGGTGTTGACTGGAACGAGGTAAAGACTCTTGACGATGCAAGAGCTCTCGCTGACAAGCACCACGTTGAATACGAAAAGAGACACGGCAAGGGCGATATTCTTGCACTCTTCTTTGAAGAATTCGCAGAAGAGCATCTCATTCAGCCCACTTTCGTTATCGACCATCCCATCGAAATTTCACCCCTCACAAAGAAGAAGCCCGGCAACCCCGATTACGTTGAACGCTTCGAATTCTTTATGAACGGTTGGGAAATGGCAAACGCATACTCCGAGCTTAACGACCCCATCGACCAGAAGGAACGCTTCAAGGCTCAGGAAGCTCTTCTCGCTCAGGGCGACGAAGAAGCAAACACCACCGACGATGATTTCCTTATGGCTCTCGAATACGGTATGCCCCCCACAGGCGGTATCGGTTTCGGCATCGACAGAATGTGTATGCTCCTCACCGACTCCTCCGCTATCAGAGACGTTCTTCTCTTCCCCACAATGAAGAGCCTCGACTGATATGAAAATATCCGTTGCGTTAGCCGCCTATAAAGGCGAAAAATATATCGCAGAGCAGATGGAATCCATCCTCTGTCAGCTCGGCGAAAACGATGAGCTTATTGTTTCCGACGATTTCCCCGAAGGCAACACTCGGGGAATCGTTGAGGATTTTGCATCGCGTGACGGTAGGGTCATATACCTCAAGGGCGAAGGCAAAGGCGTTATAAAGAACTTTGAAAACGCTCTTTCAGCCTGCAGCGGAGACGTTGTTTTTCTCTGCGACCAGGATGACGTGTGGATGCCCGACAAGGTTGAATCGGTTATGAAAGAGTTTGAAAACGGTGCACAGCTCGTGCTTCACGATGCATCGGTAACAGACGGCTCTCTCAACGTTATCAAGCCCTCCTGCTTCAGCATTCACGGTGCAAACCTCTCTTTCGGCAAAAATCTTGTGAAGAATACCTTCGTGGGTTGCTGTATGGCATTCACAAAGGAGCTTCTTGCAGAAACAATGCCCTTCCCCAACGGCATTGCGATGCACGATTGGTGGATTGCTCTCGTTGCTCTGAAAAAGAAACGCAAAACCGTTCTTCTTGAGAAGCCTTTGATTCTCTGGAGAAGGCACGGTGAAAACGTTACGGGCGGCAAAACCACCGCAATGCAGAAAATCTGCTGGAGAGTGAAAATGATTTCGGCTCTTGCAAAAATATAATAATTTCCAAATATGTGCCTTTGGAAAGGATATAAAACAATGAATAAAAAAATCAGCGGATGCATTGTGACTTACAACAACATCGCAACCATCGATAAGGCTGTAAGCACACTTCTTAAATGCACCGAATCGGATTTCCGTCTGTTTATCGTCGATAACGGCTCAACAGACGGCACTCCCGAACATATAGAACAGAACTACCCCGAGGTAACCGTCATCAGAAGCGGAGGAAACGTCGGCTTCGGAGCAGGTCACAACCTTATTACGGACAGGCTCGATTCCGATTATCACGTTATCATCAACCCCGATATTTCGGTGCGTGACGACGTTATTTCGAAACTTGCCGCTTACCTCGACGAAAATCCCGACGTCGGTCTCGTTTCTCCCGAAGTAAGATTCCCCGACGGCAAACCCCAGATTCTCGGCAAAAGAACTCCCTGCCTGCGTTATCTCTTCGCCAGCCATTTCAGAGGCAAGGGCGAGGCTGAAAAAACGCTCAGGGAATACGCAATGCTCGATGAAGATTACTCAAAGCCTTTCCCGATTGAAAATGCAACGGGCTGTTTCATTTTCATCAGAACAGAGCTTTTCAAAAAGCTCGGCGGCTTCGATAAACGCTACTTTATGTATTTCGAGGATTGCGACCTTTCAAGAGAGGTCAACAGAATCAGCAAAGTTGTTTATAATCCTCTCGTAACGGTCTACCACGAATGGCACCGTGAATCAAAAAGAAATATGAAGCTGAAGCTTATTCACATTTCATCAATGCTGAAATTCTTTGCAAAATGGACTTTCAGAAAATAAGCTGAAGCGGAAACGGACAGTTATTATGAAATACTTGAAAAATTTTCATAAATACAGATATCTGCTCTATGAAATCGTGCGCAAGAATATCAAGCTGCAGTATCGCAACTCTGTTCTCGGCGTTTTCTGGACATTTCTTCAGCCTCTGCTGACAACAATCGTTCTCGTTGTTGTTTTCGGCGGCATTTTCGGAGCAGACAGAAGTCAGACAACCTGCTACCCCATCTACCTTCTTTGCGGCAGACTGGTTTATGAGTTTTTCACGCAGGCTACAAAAAGGGCGATGCGTTCAATCAACCTGAGTGCATCGGTTATCAAAAAGGTCTATGTACCCAAATATATCTATCCCCTTTCAAACATCATCGCAAATTTCATAACCTTTGTTATCTCCCTGCTTGTTCTCGTTGTATTCATCCTTTATTTCTATCTCTTCACGGAAACACAGCCGGTTATATCAGGTTATGCATTCCTTGCGCCCGTGCCGATTATCCTGCTTCTTCTCCTTTCAATCGGTGTAGGTATGATTCTCTCAACCCTTGCGGTTTTCTTCAAGGATATCGAATACCTCTACGACGTATTCTGTATGATTCTTTTCTACGCAACCCCGATTTTCTACCACGTTGACCAGCTCAAGCTTCCTGCGGCGGTTGCAACCTGTCTCAAACTCAATCCGCTTTATTCCATAACCGAAATGTTCCGTTGCACTGTGCTCTACGGCAGAATGTTCAACATAAACCATCTGCTCTATGCCCTTTGCTTCAGCATCGTAACAATTCTTATCGGCTTCTTTGTGTTCTACAAAAAGCAGGATAAATTCATTCTCCACATCTGATGAAAGGAGAGATACCAAATGGGCAAACCCGCAATTATCGTTGATAACGTGAGCATCCTTTTCAATATGAACAAAGAAAAGGTTGACAATCTCAAGGAATATTTTATCAAGCTTATCACCCGTAAGCTTAACTATAACGAATTCTGGGCGCTTCAGGATGTCTCCTTCACCGTTGAAAAGGGTGACAGAGTCGGTGTGCTCGGTTTTAACGGAGCAGGTAAATCAACCCTGCTCAAAACCATCGCAGGTGTGCTCAAGCCCACCAAAGGCAGCGTTAAATCATACGGTGTTATCGCTCCGATGCTTGAGCTTGGCGCAGGCTTCGATATGAACTATTCGGGCAGAGAGAATATTTTTCTCTACGGCGCAACGATGGGATATTCCAGAAAATTCATTCAGTCAAAATACGATGAAATCGTTGAATTCGCAGAGCTTGGCGAATTCATCGAATCACCCGTGAAAAATTATTCTTCGGGTATGAGAGCAAGGCTCGGCTTTGCAATCGCAACAGCGGTTGAACCCGAGATTCTGATTCTCGACGAAGTGCTCTCCGTCGGTGACGCAAAATTCAGAATGAAGAGCGAAGCGAAAATCCGTTCAATGTTTGATAAAGGCATCACCGTGCTTTTTGTTTCGCATAACACCAATCAGGTGCTCAATATCTGCAACAAGGCAATTATTCTTGACCGAGGCAAGATTATCGCCCAGGGCGATGCTGTTGAGGTCTGTGCAAAATATAACGAAATGATTAATTCAAAAAAATAACCGAAAGGATGATTCAAAATGGTTTTTGCAGCAGTATTTGCAGGCGGTATCGGTAGCCGTATGGGTAACTCCGACACCCCGAAACAGTATCTCGAGCTTGGTACCAAGCCCGTAATTGTCCACACGGTTGAAAAGTTTTTTATCAATGACAGAATTGACGAAATTCTTGTTCTTTGCCCCAAGGCATGGGTCGCTCACACAAAAGACCTTATTGAGAAGCATCTGCCTGCAGGCAAAAAGATAACCGTTATCGCAGGCGGCGCAACAAGAAACGGCACTCTCGAGGCTGCTATCGATTATATAGAAAACAACTATGAAACCGATGAGCAGACCGTACTTGTTACTCACGATGCCGTCAGACCATTCCTTACTCACAGAATCATCAGCGAAAACGTTGATGCGGCAATCGAATACGGCGCTTGTGACACCGTTATCCCTGCAACAGACACAATCGTTGAAAGCATTGACGGCAAGATGATAAGCTCCATCCCCGAGAGAAACAAGATGTTCCAGGGTCAGACCCCTCAGTCCTTCCGTCTCAAGGAGCTTGAAAGAGTGCTCGCATCACTCACCGAGGATGAAAAGGCAATCCTCACCGATGCCTGCAAGATTTTCTCAATCAAAAACAAGCCCGTCTATATGGTTTCGGGCGAAGTTTACAATATCAAAATCACCTATCCCTATGACTTAAAGGTTGCTAAAACCCTCTTGAAAGGCAAGGATTCAGATGATTAATTCAGTTTACAGGCTCGTTGCACCCGGTCTTATCGATATCGCCTGCACAGAGCCCGATTTAAAAAACAGCGTTAT
>JAGBUT010000299.1 GCA_017630695.1 Clostridia bacterium | reverse complement strand
TTGTGTCTCTGTCTCTGATTGTTACGCAGTTATCTTCAAGTGACTCGAAGTCAAACGTGATGCAGAAGGGAGTACCGATTTCGTCTTCACGGCGATAACGCTTACCGATTGAACCGGTTTCGTCAAAGTCAACCATAAACTTCTTCTGAAGCTTTTCGTAAACCTTAAGAGCATCTTCAGAGAGCTTCTTTGAAAGAGGAAGAACTGCTGCCTTGAAGGGAGCTACTGCAGGGTTGAGGTGAAGAACAACTCTTGTGTCGTTCTTTTCTGCGTCGATAACTTCTTCGTCATATGCTTCGCAGAGAAGAGCGAGAACTGTTCTGTCAAGACCGTAGGTTGATTCGATGATGAAGGGGATGAACTTCTCGTTTGTTTCGGGATCGAGATAATCCATCTTCTGACCGCTGTATTCCTGATGTCTTGTAAGGTCGAAGTTTGTTCTGTTGTGAGTGCCGTTGATTTCGCCCCAGCCGAAGGGGAAGAGGAACTCGATATCACAAGCAGCCTTTGCATAGTGAGCGAGCTTCTCGTGATCGTGGAAGCGAAGGTTTTCAGCGGCAATGCCGAGATCCTGATAGAACTTGAGACCATACTCCTTGAAGTAATCGTAGAGCTCGGAGTCTGTACCTTCCTTGCAGAAGGTCTGGAATTCCATCTGTTCGAACTCGATTGTTCTGAATGTGAAGTTGCCGGGAGTGATTTCGTTTCTGAAAGCTTTACCGATCTGACCGATGCTGAAGGGAAGCTTTGCTCTCATTGTTCTCTGAACGTTGAGGTAGTTAACGTATTCACCCTGTGCGTTTTCGGGACGAAGATAGATAACGTTCTTGCTGTCGTTGGTAACGCCTCTGAATGTCTGGAACATCAGGTTGAATTCTCTGATGCCTGTGAAATCGTGCTTACCGCAGTGGGGGCAGGGGATTGAATGAGCCTTGATGTACTCAAACATTTCTTCCTTTGTCATACCGTCTGCGTGTGCGTTGGGATCGAAATCATCGATAAGGTTATCTGCTCTGTGACGCTTTTTGCACTCCTTGCAGTCAAGAAGAGGGTCGGAGAAACTTGCAACGTGACCGCTTGCTTCCCATACTCTGGGGTGCATAAGGATATCTGCGTCAACTTCGTAGCTGTTTTTGCGCTCCTGGATAAATCTCTTTCTCCATGCGTCTTTAACGTTGTTTTTGAGTCTTGCGCCGAGGGGGCCGTAGTCCCAAGTATTTGCAAGACCGCCGTAGATTTCGCTGCCTGCGAAAATGAAGCCTCTGCCTTTGCAAAGAGCAACAATTTTTTCCATGGTCTTTTCCTGATTGTTCATCATATCCAAAACTCCCGCCATTATAATAATTTTGATAATATCATACCTTAATTATGCGTCAAAGTCAATCATATAAGAAATAAAAAAAGACCGCCCGAAGCGGTCTTTTTTGGTTATTTATACTTATTAGCAAATTTATATCAATAATATCCTCTGAAACTATATCAAAAATGCCTTTGCAAGAGCGAAATAGATAACGAGAGTGACGATGTCAACGAGTGTTGCAATCATCGGACCTGCCATAAGCGCGGGGTCGAGTTTGATGATTTTTGCAAAAATCGGAAGTGAGCAACCGATGAGCTTTGCAACAACGATTGCGATAAACATCGCAAGGGAAACAACAAGGAAAACTTCAAGCGTACCTTCGCTGAAAAGATACATTCGCAGAATGTTTGCCGCACCGAGCACAAGTCCGCAAACGGTTGCAACACGGAGCTCTTTGAGAACGATTTTGAAATAATCCTTGATTTCGATTTCGCCGACAGCGAGACCGCGGATGATAAGCGTTGAAACCTGGCTGCCTGCGTTACCGCCGGTACCCATAAGCATCGGCATTGAAGCGGTCAGTGCAACGAAGCCTGCAAGCAGAGTTTCATAGCCTTCGATAATCATACCCGTGAAAGTACCTGAAATCATCAGGATGAGAAGCCAGACGATTCTGTTTTTTGCAAGTTTGAAAATACCGGTTTTGAGGTATTCGTCATCCGAGGGGGTCATAGCTGCCATTTTTTCAAAGTCCTCGGTAACCTCTTCTTCGATAACGTCCACAACGTCGTCGACGGTGATAATGCCTACGAGACGGTTTTCGTTATCAACAACGGGTACGCTCAAAAGGTCGTATTTACTAACGATATCGGCAACGTATTCACGGTCGTCAAGAGTGTTGACTGAAACAAACTGCGGCTCTTCCTCCATAATATCGCCGACAAGGGTATCCTTATCGCAAAGAAGAAGAGAAAGCAGGGGAATGCTGCCGAGAAGGTGGCGGTGCTTATCAGTGCAATAGCAGGTGTAAACGGTTTCTTTGTCAACACCCGTTTTTCTGATATGCTCAATCGCCTGAGCAGCGGTGAAGCTTGTGTGAAGCTGCACCATTTCGATTGTCATAATGCTTCCTGCACTGTCCTCGGGATATTTGAGGAAGCGGTTAATCAGCTTTCTTGTTTCGCTGTCTGAATGAGCGAGAACACGGGTAACAACGTTTGCGGGAACTTCCTCAAGGAAGTCGACAACGTCATCGAGGAACATTTCGTCGAGCAGTCTTTCAAGCTCGGCGTCGTTAATCATTCGGACAAGCTCTTCCTGTGATTCGGGTTCAAGGTAAGCGAAAACGTCAGCAGAAATATCCTTGGGAAGCACACGGAAAACGAAAAGTCTTTCCTTCGCTTCAAGCTGGTCCATGATAAGAGCAGTATCAACGGGGTTCATTTCGGAGAAAAATTCACGCAAAGATGAAATTTCGCCTTTGGAAATGAGATCCGCCACTTTTTCAATGAGTATCTCAAGCTCTTCCATAAAAAAAGCATCTCCTTTCATCGGTATTTCCATACCGGCGCAAAGGGGATGCGGTCAAAACAAAACAAGAGCGAAACCGATATCACTCAGATACGGCTCACTTCAGTGGCTGACAGACAGCTCCGCCTTTGCGGCTGATTTGATTAAAAATCTACTTCGGGGTTTAGGGTTATCGGAACTGCCCAAAAATCTCACCACACATTTCTTGAAAAATTTATTTACATCCTAATGTTACACCTTTTGGTGCTTCAAGTCAAGCAAAATTACAAAATAATTCAATAAATAACTATATTCAACAAAAACGGCGAAAAACGGAGATATACGGGTCAAAATGGGTGAAATCGGGCGAAAACAGAAGAAGATTTGATGCAAAATTCAAAAAAGTGTTAACACAAACGTGTTAGCAAAATGGCGTTTTGAGACTATGGGTGAGAGGAGTTGTTACAAAAAGGCTCCTCGGAAAGGGTGATTGCTTGAAAAAAGGTCTTAACGAAAAAGAAAAGCTTTTCTGCAGTTATTATGCAGGTTTCGGAGATGCAAGAGGCTGCGCCGCAAGAGCAGGCTACTGCATTTCGCCTCTCAAAAGTGCCGAAAGGCTTCTTGCAAGGTCGGATATCAGGGCTGAAATAGACCGCCTTGAAAAGGAGAGACGCTCGTTTTCTTCGCAGACTGAAAAGGGCCTTTACAGATTGGCGTTCGGGTCGGTTACGGATGCGCTCAAACTGATGCTCTGCGAGGAAATGATGAGTGCCGAAGAAATAGAGAAACTTGATTTGTTCAACGTTTCCGAGATAAAACGCCCCAAAGGCGGCGGAATTGAAATCAGGTTTTTTGACAGATTCAAGGCACTTGAAAAACTTGCCTCAATGGGTGGCGGCGAAAGCTCTGAAAGCAGTTTCATCAAGGCTCTTTCCGAGGGTGCAAGGCTTCTCTCGGAGGAGGAAGAAAATTGAATCCCACAGCAAAAAAATCTGCATTCACTCCTTTTTCTCCCAAGCAGATGAAGGCACTTTGCTGGTGGCTTCCCGAAAGCCCTTTTTGCAATCGGGATGCCGTTATCTGTGACGGTGCGGTGCGTTCAGGCAAGACCCTTTGTATGTCGGTTTCCTTTGTAACCTGGGCGTTTTCGGCTTTTTCCGATTCCTCTTTTGCTCTTTGCGGAAAGACAATTTCGTCCCTGCGCAGGAACGTTATAACGGTTATTCTGCCGATTCTGCGTGAGCTCGGTTTCGAATGCAACGAGAAATATTCCCGCAATCTTATCGAAATCACGTACTCGGACAGAACGAACAGATTCTATCTTTTCGGCGGCAAGGATGAAGGCTCAGCGGCTTTGATTCAAGGTATGACTCTTGCAGGAGTTTTGCTCGATGAGGTTACTCTTATGCCTCGTTCGTTTGTTGAGCAGGCACTTGCAAGATGCTCTGTTGACGGCTCGAAAATGTGGTTCAACTGCAATCCCGAACATCCTATGCACTGGTTTCACGAGGAGTGGATCAAAAAGAAGGATGAGAAAAACTGCTTCTATCTCCACTTCACGATGCAGGATAACCCTTCGCTTACACAAGCTATTATCCGCCGATACGAAAGACTCTATTCGGGTGCGTTTTACGACAGATTTGTTCTCGGCAAATGGGTGGCGGCGCAGGGCAGCGTTTATCCGATGTTTTCGCAGGAAAAGCACGTGGAAATGCCGCCTGACGGTTTGTGCGACTTTTATATTTCCTGCGATTACGGTACGGTCAACCCTTCGTCATTCGGTCTGTGGGGCAGAAAGGATGGGGTCTGGTACAGAGTGGACGAATATTATTTCGATTCCCGTGCCGAAGGCAGACAGCGTACGGACAGCGAGCATTTTTCACAGCTTTGCAATCTTGCCGACGGCAGGAATATCACTGCAGTTATCGTTGACCCGTCTGCCGCAAGCTTTATCGAATGCATCAGACGTGACGGCAGATTCAGGGTTATTCCTGCAAAAAACGACGTGATTGACGGAATACGCAGGGTTTCGGATTGCCTGAAAGAGGGGACGATAAAGTTTTCGCCCTTGTGCAAGGACAGTATCAGGGAATTCGGGCTTTACAGATGGGAGGAAAACTCCGCAAAGGATTCGGTCAGAAAAGAAAATGACCACGCTATGGACGATATCCGTTACTTCGTTTCAACAGTGATTTCGGGCGGAAGTGACGACGGATTTTTCGCCGTAGCAGCAGCGAGAAGATAGGAAAGGAGGAATCAAATGGGCTTATTCAAAAACAGAAAAACGGAAAGAATTTCCGTGCCTGTAACACAGAACGCAAACAGACGTCCCTTCGGTATGATTGACGGTTACGTGCCTCTCGGAGCACCGCAGATGCGTCTTTATAAAGCGTTGCGAGAAGCAGTTCCCGTTATCGATGCCGCAATTTTCAAGCTTGTGCGTCTGACGGGCGGATTCAGGATCGAATGTGATGATTATGCTGCACAGACGGTGATTGATGAATTCGCGGAATCTGTTCCCGTAGGCGGCAACAGAAACGGCTTGCCTGCGTTTGTTTCAACTTATTTTGAGCAGCTTCTGACGTACGGCACGGCAATCGGCGAAATCATCACCGATACCGATGGAATGCCTTGTGCTCTCTTCAACGTGCCGCTTGAGGGCATAGAGCTTCGTCGGGCACGCAACGGTTTTGACGTTGATATTTACGTGCGTAAATGCGGTGAATTGAAGCGTGCACCAGCGCAGGAGCTTTGTCTGTTGAGCGTGCTTAACCCCGATGCGGGTGCGCTCACGGGCAACTCAATGCTCAAAGGTATGCCGTTTGTCAGCGGAATTCTGCTCAGGATTTTTGAGAGCATCGGTGCAAACTGGGAAAGAGTCGGCAATCTTCGGTTTGCCGTAACCTATAATCCTCGCAACGACCCTATGGACAGAGCCTACGCAAAAGACAGAGCGATGCAGGTCGCAAAAGAATGGGGCGAGGCGATGCAAAGCGGCGGCGAAATCAGGGATTTTGTTGCTGTAGGTGACGTGCAGATTAAGGTTATCGGTGCGGATAATCAGATTCTTGACAGCGAGGTGCCCGTCAGACAGATGCTTGAGCAGATTGTTGCCAAAACGGGTCTGCCTCCCTTTATGCTCGGTCTTTCTTGGTCGAGCACAGAGAGGATGAGCGCACAGCAGGCAGACGTGCTTACAAGTGAACTTGAAGCGTACAGACGCATCCTTACACCCGTTATCCGAAAAATCTGCAGAACATATCTTCAAAGCAGAGGCTTCGGATGTAATCCCGAGGTTGTATGGGATAATATCACGCTTCAGGATGAAGTTGAGCTCGGTAAAGCGAGACTTTATAACGCACAAGCTGAAAGGCTTGAGGCAGAAAACAAAAAGAGAGGTGAATGATTATTAACAGCGAAAACAACAGCGTCGCAATTTCTTCCGAGGAACTTGCTCTTATCGGAAAATTTGCGAGAAAAGAACTTACGCAGGATGAGATTTATACCTTTTCAATTATTCTCTGTGATAACGAAATTGACAGAGATAATGAGAAATTCACAATTCCTGCACTTAAAACCCTTGCAGATCTTTTTGTTGGCAAAACGGGTATTTTTGACCACAATATGAGCAGCAAAGACCAGACTGCGAGGATTTACGCAACGGAGTTTGTTACGGATGAAACAGTTAAAACAAGCGACGGTGAACCCTATTCCTGCGTCAAAGCGAGGGCTTATATGGTGAGAACCGAAAAAAATAAGGACCTCATTACTGAGATTGAGGCGGGCATCAAAAAGGAAACAAGCGTTGGCTGCAGCGTGAAGAAAATAAGTTGTTCAATCTGCGGCAAAAATATCAGGGAGGACGGTTGCTCCCATAAGAAAGGCAAGATTTACGGCGGAAAGCTTTGTTGCTATTTGCTTGAAGACCCTGCAGATGCATATGAATGGTCTTTTGTTGCAGTGCCTGCGCAGAAGAATGCAGGTGTAACAAAGGCTTTTGTGCCCGAAAGTTCAGACGAAAAGGTTGCCGCATGGGCACAGGAATACAGAGATGAACTCAAGGCAGCACTCATCAGGGATGCCGCATCGGTTATCCCCGAAATGAAGAGTGCCGTGCTTGAAGAAATCTGCAACGGAATGAGCATCGGTATGCTCAAGGAAATGCGAGATGCTTTCAGATGTTCAACGGCAAAGAAGATGCCTTTTGTAAGACAGCTTGAAAGCGAAGCGGAAAATAACTCTGAAAGCAATTCAGAGTACAAAATTTAAGGAGGATAAAATATGTCAGTATCATTCGGCGGCTTCCATAATGAAACCGCAACATTCAAAACAGAAAACGAAATCGCAATGGGCACTCCCGTTAAAATTACCGATAACGGTACGGTTGGTGCTTGTGCAGACGGTGATACCTTCTGCGGTATCGTAACAAACGGTGACGGCAAATATGCCGCAGTTCAGATTTACGGTGAGGTAACCGCAAAGTTCAGCGGTGTGGCACCTGCTCTCGGTTATACAGAGCTTGTTGCATCTGCAAACGGTGTGAAAGCAGGCTTGGGCAGAGAATATCTTGTTCTCGATGTTGACGATGCAAACGGCACCGTAACATTTCTGATGTAAGAAAGGAGAAATAAATAATGGCTGATTTTGACAATATCAAACTTGAAAAGGGGCTTTATGCCTCAGGTAATTTCACAAAGGCACTCGAAAGCCTCGATCCCAGCGAAAACTATATCGGCACTTCTCTTGAAGGTCTTGACGCATATCAGCGTCAGCTCAAGCGTTTCGGCATCAAGGTCGGTGGTCAGGGCAGTGACGTTGTTGATAAGTTCTTCAAGACTTCCGACAGTGCCGTTCTTTTCCCCGAATATATTTCAAGAGCCGTAAAGCAGGGTCTTGAGCAGGCAGATATTCTGCCCACGGTTGTTGCTTCAACAACTGTTTTTGACGGTCTTGATTATCGCTCAATTACTTCAATGCCTACCGATGAAGAAAAGGAGCTTAAAATCGTCAGCGAGGGTGCGTTTATTCCCGAAACAAATATCCGCACAAAGGAAAATCTCGTCAAGCTTCGCAAGAGAGGACGTTCACTTGTTGCTTCATATGAGGCAATCAGATTCCAGCGTCTTGACCTCTTCACCGTAACGCTTCGTCAGATCGGTGCTTACATTGCGAGAACTCTTCTCAAAGATGCAATTGAGGTTATTGAAAACGGTGACGGCAACGGCAACCCTGCCGATGTTATGAGCTGTGCTGCTTCAGGTACTCTTTCGTATGCAGATCTTGTTGATTTCTGGAACGGTTTTGATCCCTACGAGCTTAACACAATCATTGCCGAGCCTGCCGTTATGGCAAAGCTTCTCAAGATGGAAGAATTCAGAGACGCTTCTGCAGGTCTTAACTTCCACGGCAAGGGTAAGGAAATCACTCCTCTCGGTGCAAAGCTTCTCAAGTCAAATGCCGTAAACACAGGCACACTTATCGGTCTTGATAAAACTGCAGCTCTTGAAATGGTCAAGACGGGCGATATTATGACCGAATACGATAAGCTCATTGACCGTCAGCTTGAAAGAGCTGTCATCAGCTGCACTGCAGGTTTTGCAAAGATTTTCGACGGAGCATCAAAGGTGCTTTCCGTTTAAGGGTGTGAATTATTTGATTGATTGTTGGAGAGTTCTTTCTGCGGTAAGAAATTATTATTCTCACAGTGAAACTGATGCGGAGCTTATTCCGATTTGTGAATCGTCGGCAAGGGAGCTTTCCTCAAGAGTGAAGCTTAATGCCGATTGCTCCGACGTAAGGCTTATCAATGCTGCCGCGGCAATGGTAAATTATAGGCTTTGCATCAGAAAAATGCATTCCGACGAAGGTGTTACTTCGTTTAAAGCAGGCGACGTGACGGTCAGTATTTCTCCCGAAGCTCTCA
>JAGBUT010000298.1 GCA_017630695.1 Clostridia bacterium | reverse complement strand
ATTAGTAGGAAGGAAGCAATAGGCACTTGGAGTGGCTCATATGAATACGACGGGAACAGTTTTTCTGCTACCTTTGTTTTGGAGGAAGATGGAGATTACGCCTACTTATCGTATAAAAACGGAAGTTACAACAAAACAGAAGGCGGCACGTGGGAATGCAAAGGCGGAAAAGTTATATTGCATGAGGAGGGAAATAGGAATATTTCCAGCGAATATACATATAAAGATAATGCTCTGGTTAATAACGACCACTACTTTTATAAAAGCAATTAATAGCAAATAAAAGCGAGGTGAATTTCACCTCGCTTTTACTCTTTCTACCACACTATGTATCGCAACGCAAAACCCGTCGAACGGTGTCAATGTTGTCAGCAGAGGCTCCCCACACTATTCTTTATTATCTGAATCACAGCGTTTGCGGACACCGTCCTCACACAACTCTTCGCCATTCATTTACACGCAACTGTCTGATATAAAAAAATATATAATTCTATAAAAGAAAAATAACTTCAGTTTCCTATGATATATTTACTGTATAAGCGTAAAAACAAAACGGAATAAGAATAAAATAAACGGAGGCTACAAAAATGAAAGCAACCAAAGTTACACATTTCGGTATAGCAAGAAAAATCGTTGCAAATATGACTGCTGAAAGCTGGGAAACAATCCCTCACATCTCATATATCTATGAGCCCGAGGTAACAGACTTCCTTGCAGTTGTTAAAAAGCTCAACGAATCAGGCAAATTCCCCGTTAAAATCACTGTTAACACAATCGTGCTCAAGGCACTTGCCGAAGCATTCAAGGTTGCTCCCCAGCTCAACGCTCACATCAAGTTTGACCGCAAACTCGTAAGAGGCGTTGTTACAGAGTGGGATGAAATTCACGCAGGTATGACCTGGATTCTCCCCAACGGCGAAATGATGACAATCAATCTCCATGATATCGGCAACAAGACCCTTGTTGAACTCACCGAGTATATCGCTGACGTTTCAAGAAAAATCGGCAACACTGACCTTACAGAGGTTATGTTCTCCGTTTCATTCAACGACACAATCGAAAAGCTCAAGAAGGGCAAAATCAAGCAGGCAATTCTTCGCCTTGTAGGTGCAAAAACAGGTAAGCACAAGATCAAGACCCTCAAGGGCAAGGCAAAGAAGGAATATTACGCAATCCCCGAAACAGACAGACTCACCGCCGACGATATCAAGCAGGGTACCGTTACCGTTTCAAACATCGGCTCCGTTACAAGAGGTATCCCCGGCAGAGTTGCTCTTCTTTCAATCATTCCTCCCCAGATTTTCGTTGCTTGTGTAGGCTCAATTATGAAGAAGCCCGTTGTCAAGCAGGATGAAAACGGCAACGACGTTATCGTTGTGGGCAACGAAATGCCCATCGACCTTGTTTTCGACCACAGAGCAGTTGATTTCGGCGATCTTGTTCCCTTCATCCAGAAGCTTGAGGATATCTTCAAGAATCCTGAACAGATGTATAATTGGTAATTAAAAACATTTCGGCTGACCGATAAAGGCGGCGGAGCATAAACAAAACGTTTATTTGCCGTTTTTTTGCACTCGATGTATACCCGATACACCTTCGTGCAAAGAAAACGACATCCGCCATTCTTTCTCGGCAGCCGCTTCTGTTTTTAATGTTGCTTAAGGAGAAATATTTATGGAACTCTTTGAAAAAACTATCGAAAAAAATTACGTATACGAGGGCAGAATCATCAACGTGCGAAACGATAAGGCAGAGAATCCCGACGGTTCGCCCTGCACCCGAGAGGTTGTTGAGCATAACGGAGGAGTATGCGTTGCTCCGCTGACGGCTGACAACGAGCTGATTTTTGTCCGCCAGTTCAGATATCCTTACAGCGAAGTCGTTCTCGAGTTGCCTGCAGGCAAGCTCGAAAAAGGCGAGGATGACGGCAAGGCAGGTATGCGTGAGCTTGAAGAGGAAACGGGTCACCTTGCAGATGAGTTTCACAAAATCGGCGTGTTTTATCCCACACCCGGCTATTGCGGAGAGATAATCCACCTTTACGTTGCGTGGAATCTCAAAGAAACGCAGGCTCATCCCGACGAGGATGAATTCCTCGAGGTTGAAAAGATTCCGCTTGACGAGGCGGTTGATATGGTTATGAGGGGCGAAATCCCCGACGGTAAAACGCAGACTCTCGTTATGCGTGTTGCCGAGATGAAGAGAAGGGGAATCATCAGATGAAAAAAATAATTCTTGCATCCGCTTCCCCGAGAAGAAGAGAGCTTCTCACCACGGCAGGCGTTGAGTTTGAGGTGCTTGTGAGCGAGGCGGACGAAACGGTTCCCGAGGGCACTGCACCGAAGGATGCCGCAATGATGACAGCCGAAAAGAAGGCTCTTGCCGTTGCTGAAAAATGCACCGACCGTGTTGTTATAGGCGCAGACACAATCGTTGTTATCGATGATAAAATCCTCGGCAAACCGAAGGATGAAGCCGATGCAAAAGAAATGCTCCGCACCCTTTCGGGCAGAGAGCACGAGGTTATAACGGGCGTTTGCATCACAGACGGTGAAAAAACAGAGAAATTTGCGCAGGTGAGCAAGGTCAGATTCTATGAGCTGACGGATGAAGAAATCGCTGCCTACGTTGCAACAAAAGAATGTGATGATAAAGCAGGAAGCTACGGAATTCAGGGCAAAGGCTGTGTGCTTGTTGAGGGCATTGAGGGCGATTATTTTAATATCGTCGGTCTGCCCGTTGCCGCAACCGTCAGAGTATTAAGGAGATTTATATGACAGAGCGTTTATATTATAAAGACCAATATATCAAGGAATTTCAGGCTCAGGTTGTTTCCTGCACCGAGGGCAAAAACGGCTTTGAGGTTATTCTCGACAAGACCGCTTTCTTCCCCGAGGGCGGCGGTCAGCCGGGCGACAGAGGATTCATCGGCGGTGTGAAGGTTATCGACACCGTTGAAAAGGGCGAAGAGGTTATCCACATCTGCGAAAAAGCGGTTGAGGGCGCGGTTGACTGTGCTCTCGATTTCGAGCTGAGATTTTCAAATATGCAGCAGCACTCGGGTGAGCACGTTTTTTCGGGTGTGCTTCATTCAATGCTCGGCTACGATAACGTCGGCTTCCATATGGGCGAAAACAATATGACCGTTGATTTCAACGGCATCGTTACCGCAGATCAGCTTGCCGAAATCGAAAGACTTTCAAACGAAGCGGTCTATGCGAATATCCCGATTGAATCGATTTATCCCACCGACGAAGAACTCGCAAACTACGATTACAGAAGCAAAAAAGAAATCGCAGGTCAGGTCAGACTGACTAAAATCGGTGACGTTGATTTGTGTGCTTGCTGCGGCACTCACGTTGCTCTCACGGGCGAAATCGGGCCCATCAAGGCGGTTTCGATGATGAATTATAAGCAGGGAGTGAGAATCACTCTGCAAATCGGCAGAAAGGCTTTTGCCGATTATTGCGAAAAGAATGCGAGCGTTTATGCAATCTCAAATCTCCTCTGCGCAAAAACAAACGAGGTTGCCGAAGCTGTTGAGAAGCTTCAGGCACGTCTCAAGGATGCGGATTTCAGATATGCCGCACTCAAAAAAGAGCTTTTCGCAGAGAAGAGCAAAAATGCTTCGGGCGAAAGCTGTCTGATGTTTGACGACGGTGCATCAGCCGACGATGCGAGAGTTTTTGACGATATGCTTGCCGATATGGTGGGCGTTGCGGCGGTATTCTCGGGCAACGATGGCGAGGGATATAAATATGCCGTTGTCAGCCGTGAATCCGACGTGCGTGAGATGGGCAAAACCCTCAACACCTCGCTCAATGGCAGAGGCGGAGGCAAACCGAATATGATTCAGGGCTCCGTTTCGGCAAAGAGAAGCGAAATCGAAGAAGTATGGAATAATCTTAAATGATATGCAAAAAGAAAGCACAGAGTCCGGGAGATTTCTGTGCTTTTGTTTTTTGTGCTTTTTGAATAAAAAATGTTGCGGAATCATAATTATTGTGTTAAAATAGAATAAATTAATCTGTTGAGGAGGTGTTTGCATGGCTGAGGTGAAAACGGAAAAAGCCGAAACTAACCGCAGTCTTGCCGTTGACTACGAAAAGGGTGTGCAGAATCCGCTTCTGCGAAACCGAAGATACGTCGGTCAGAAAGAAAGGATAGGCTACCTTCTCAACGACGTTTCAGCCAGCTTCAACATCAACAAATATAAAGACCGCTTCATTTACGATATCGTAAAGCTCGATTTCGATTTCCTTGCGGTATTCGGTCTTCTGGCAGGTGTGTGGGATACGCTCAACGACACCGTTGTCGGTGTTATCGTTGACAGAACGAGAACACGTTGGGGCAAATTCAAGCCCTATATTCTTCTCGGTAAAATTCCGCTTACTCTTCTGGGTCTGTGGTATTGGTTTATGCCCATCGTCTTTGCCGATACGGGCGCAAACTACGTTCCGAAGCTGATTTTCTATGCCGTTTTCAGCGTTATCTGTGAAACGGCTGATACCTTCACTGCCGTTGCGGGCACGGGATTTATGTCCACCATAACGCCCGACCCCATTGAGCGAACGGGTCTTATCACAATGGCGAACCTCGTTTCGGGTTTTGTCGGTGAGAAACTTCCCGAGCTCACCTTCGGTGTTCTTCTCGACCTTGTAAACAATCAGGTCGTTCAGTGGAACAGAACGAAGCTCTTCGTCGGTTTCGGCATATTCACGGCTGTTGCAAGCTGTGCGATGTCGTTCTATTTCATCTTTGTAACGAGAGAAAGAGTTTCGCAAACGGTTGAAAAGCCGAGTATAATTCAGGGTCTTAAGGCTATCGTCAACAACCAACCCATTCTGGTTTATACTCTTGCCGAATTCCTTGCAGGCTTTGCGGTGAGCAAGAGCAGAACGAATTATTACATTGACGTTCTCGGCTCTGCATCGTATCAGACGCTCGTAGGCATACCTGCATCTCCCGTTTCAACGCTCAGCTACGCATTTATCGCTCCCGTCAGAAAGAGATTCTCAACAAAAGCCATCTGGATTCTCGAAAACGTCTGGACCGACGTTTGCTGGCTGACGGTTTTCGGCATCGGTTCAATCGGCGGTATGGAGCACGGTCTTTACAAAAACAAATGGGTTATGCTCCCCGTTATGGCGGTTGAAGAGGTATTTGAAATGTGCGTATTCGGTCTGCGCCGAGTTATTCCTGCAGAAATTCTCAATGAAGCAATGGACTACTGCGAATGGAAAAACGGCTACCGTGCAGAGGCTATGACGGGCGTTGCAAGAGGTCTCGTGACCAAGCTTCAGGGCATTGCAATGACCTCGATTCAGAATTTCATTATGAAGCGAATCGGCTACGTTCAGGGTCTCTCAATCGGCACTCAGGCTGACTCCACAAAATGGTGGATTTTCGCAATGAGCACGGGCATTCCCATCATCACGGGTGCGCTCGGAATCATCCCGAAATTCTTCCATAACCTTAACGGTGAAAAGCGTGACAGAATGTATCAGGAGCTTTTCGCAAGAAGAGAAGCCGTTCAGAACGCTGTTGAATCGGCAAAGGATGCCGAGGAGCTTGCGGCTGTTGCAAAGGCACAGATGAACGCAGATTATTCATCAAAATAACGTATAAAACAATAACGACCTGCACTGATTGGTGCAGGCCGTTATTTTTATTCGGGTACAACGAGAAAGTCGATTGCGTTATCACGGTCAATGAGTTTGCATATGATTTCCGTAACGGTTTCGGCAGGCTCATCCATGCCCGTATCAACCCAGTGGCTGTAAACCGAGAGGATTGCTCCGACGTAGAATTTAACTGCGTAGGTGCCCTGCGCACTCTGGTTGGAAATCGGGAAATAGCTGTAAATCCGCTCGTTTATCATTTCGGTCAGCTTGTGGGCAAGATTTGCTGAATAAACCGCCTTGATAACGTCGGAATTATCCTGAATAAAATTGGAAATATAATAAATGACGTCTTTTATGGTTTCTGCCTTCTGACCGCTGAAATTCTCAATAATCTGCTTCTCTTCATCCTCGAGCCTTTTGAGCAGGATATCGTCTTTGGAAGAATAGTTTCTGTAATAAGCCATTCTCGAAACCCCTGCAAGGGTTGTGATATCCGTTATGGAAATGTTGTCATAGGGCTTCTCTTCCATAAGCCTCAAAAGGGCGGTGAGAATGCATTCTTTTGTTAAAACGTTGATTTCGTTGCGTCTTTCCATTTACAATTGATCCTCATTTGTAACATTAAGGTTTTTTTAATAAAATAATGTGCATTTGTAAACAATTTGTTCATAAACTAATGTTACACTTGTCACAGTTACAAGTGTAACATTGTGTAAACACTTTGTCAAGGAGTTTTGATATATGCTTAAATTAACCAACATCGTCAAGGAATACCCGACGGGCGATTCCAAGGTTGTTGCGCTTAAAGGTGTTGATATCGAATTCAGAAAGAGCGAATTCGTTTCAATCCTCGGCCATTCGGGCTGCGGCAAAACAACTCTTCTTAATATCATCGGCGGTCTCGACCAGTATACAAGCGGCGACCTTATCATCAAAGGCAAGTCCACAAAATCATTCAAGGACAGAGACTGGGATACTTACAGAAACCATTCCGTAGGCTTCGTTTTCCAGAACTATAATCTGATTCCCCATCAGACCGTTCTCTCAAACGTTGAGCTTGCGCTCACACTCAGCGGTGTTTCAAAGGCTGAAAGAAAGCTCAGGGCAACCGAAGCTCTGCAGAAGGTCGGTCTCGGTGACCAGCTCAACAAGAAACCCAACCAGATGTCAGGCGGTCAGATGCAGAGAGTTGCGATTGCGAGAGCTCTCGTAAACAATCCCGAAATTCTTCTTGCCGACGAACCCACGGGTGCGCTTGACACCGAAACGAGCGTTCAGATTATGGAAATCCTCAAAGAGATTTCCAATGAGAGACTCGTTATTATGGTTACCCATAACCCCGAACTCGCAGACGAATATTCAACAAGAATCATCCGCCTTGTTGACGGCAAGGTTGTGAGCGATTCTTCACCCTATACCCCTGCAGACGAGGGCACTGTTATTGAGCCTGAAAAGAAAGTTTCAAAGAAAGCTTCGAAGAAAGCTGCAAAGAAAACTTCAATGAGCTTCCTCACAGCTCTTTCTCTTTCTCTCAACAACCTGCTCACAAAGAAGGTCAGAACCTTCCTCACCTCATTTGCAGGAAGCATCGGTATTATCGGCATTGCGCTGATTCTCGCTCTTTCAAACGGCTTCCAGCTTTACATTGATGCAATCCAGAAAGAAGCTCTCACCTCATATCCCGTTATGGTTGAAAGCGCAACTATGGATATGAACGCAATGATGGGCAGTATGACGGGCGTTACCCCGGGCGAAGTCAACCACGGTCTTGATAAGGTTTATTCAAACACAATGGCCGCAGGTATGATGGAAACCTTCACGGGCGGCATCTGGGTCAATGACCTTGCAGGCTTCAAGAATTATATCGAAAGCGGCAAGAGTGAGATTAAAAATTATTCCAGCAGCGTTCAGTATACCTACGGCGGAAAACTGAACATCTATTATTCCGACACAACCAACGGCATCAATCAGGTTTACCCCAGCCCCGTTGTTTCAATGGCAAACACGATGATGGGCAGTATGGGTGCAGGTATGGGCGGAATGATGATGGATAACGCCTCGATGGAAACCTATATGAACAAATACCTCAACTCGTGGATGGAGCTTATCGATAATCAGGCTCTTCTCGAGGAGCAGTATGATATCGTTGAAGGCTCGTGGCCGAAGAATTACAACGAGGTTGTTCTCATCGTTGATAAAAACAACGAAATCAGCGATATCGCAATTCAGGGTCTCGGTCTTTCCACAACCGACGAGATGATGGAAGCCTTTATGGCAATGCAGTCGGGTGAGGAATACACCGCCAAGACCTATGAAATCGAATATGACGAAATCATCGGCAGAACTTTCAAAATCGTTCTCGAGCCCGATTACTACAGCTATGACGAAGCAACCTCAACGTGGGTTGACAGACACGGTGATAAGGACTACGAAAAACAGCTCATCGAAAACGGTGAGGAGATTAAAATCGTTGGTATCGTAAGACCCACAGACGGATCTCTTATGGTTGTCACAACGGGTGCAATCGGTTATACCGTTGCCCTCACCGAGCACGTTGTTACTGAAACAAACAAGTGCGAAATCGTAAAACAGCAGATTGCAAATCCCGAAACAGACGTATTCACGGGTCTGCCTTTCCCGATAGAAGAGGCTGTATCTCCCGAGGTTGTTGAGCCTGAAACACAAGCTCCCGAAACAGAGCCTTCCGTTCCCGAAACAACTCCCGAGAAAGCTCCCGAAATAACGGGCACTCTCACTGAAGAAGAAATCTTCGCTCTTATCGACCAAACCTATTCGGGTCAGCAGAGAGAGGATATGAGAAGAATGGTAACCCTCTTCCTGCAGAACAGCCGCAGCAATGAGGAAAAGAAAGAGCTTGTAAGTCTTCTCCCCGAAACACTGGAAATCCCCGATATGGGTACAGTGTCCTCAACGCAGGCGGTTAATTTGATAGGCACTATTCGCGATAAGGGTATGAAGCTCAAGTTTCTCACGGATATGATTAAAGGCGAATACGGCGATATTCTTCCTCCCGTTGAGAATGGCGAAGAACCCTCCGTTGAACCCGAAGCTCCTGCAGAGCCTGATCCTCAGCCTCTTGCCGCAAGCTACGATGAAGCTCTCTCGCTCCTCGGCGTTGCCGACCTCAATAAGCCTACCTCAATCAGCATCTATCCGCTTGATTTCGAGTCAAAGGATATGATTTCGGCAGAAATCGAAAAATATAACAGCGAGATGGAGTCGGCAGGCACTCCCGATAAGGCTGTTAAATATACCGACTATATCGGACTTCTTCTCTCATCAGTCACGAAGATTGTAAACGTTATCTCTTACGTTCTTATCGCATTCGTTGCCATTTCGCTCGTTGTTTCATCGCTGATGATTGGTATTATCACCTACATCTCCGTTCTTGAAAGAACAAAGGAAATCGGTATCCTGCGTGCAATCGGTGCATCGAAGACGGATATTTCAAGCGTATTCAATGCTGAAACGCTGATAGTCGGCTTCGTTTCGGGTGCAATAGGTATCGGCACAACGCTGTTGCTGACGATTCCGATTAATGCGGTTATCGCTCACCTGACAAAGATTGAGGGCGTTGCCCAGCTTCCCACAGACGGCGCAATCATCCTTGTTGTTATCAGTATGGTGCTCACCTTTGTTGCAGGTCTGATTCCCTCGAGAATCGCCTCCAAGAAAGACCCCGTTGTTGCACTCAGAAGTGAATAAAAATTAAAAAGATTACGGTGTATGGCGTGGTGACCCTGCGTTATACACCGTTTTTTTGCGTTCAGGGCGGCTGAATATGAATAAACTGTAAATATTTTCGGAAAAAGCCGATTTGCTAACACAAACGTGTTAGCAAAAGTGCCTTTTTAAACTATGGGTGAAAGGATATTTTTTCAGAAAGGAGAACCGACTTGAAAAACCAAACAATACAATATGCTTTCATCCAATATCCGAGAGCGCTGATTGACAACCCTCTCTTTTTTCATATTTCTCTTGAAGCAAGAACTGTACTTGCGATGATTCTTGACAGAATGTCTCTCTCGGAAATCAATGCCGACAAATTTACCGATGAAAACGGAAAGGTTTATGTTATTTATACTGTTGAAGAAATTTGCGAAAAACTCGGTTGCAGTAGAACAAGAGTTAACCGTCTTTTTAACGAGTTGGATTGCAACGGTTTTATAAAACGAGAACGCCAGAACAGAACGTCACCTTACAGAATTTATATTGAGGATTCATTTTATGACATCATAATCCGTGACGTCACGAAAGCACAAATCGATACTTCGCGAGAGTACGAAATAAAACCTCACGAGAGCACAAATTGTGCTGTTAGTTATAATAATAATAACAATAATAACATTAGTAATAATAAATCATCTATCTTAGTGACGGATGATGAAATTCGTGAGCAGATTGAATATGACTGTCTTTACTGTGAAGAGGATGCAGGTATGCTCAACGAAATCGTTATGATTATTTCCGACGTGCTCAACGGCATGAGCCCGACGGTGCGCGTTGGCAAGGACGATATGCCGAGAGAGTTGGTTGCCAAACGCTTCAGGATGCTTGACGGCGACTGCGTAATGAGCGTTATCTGGCAGATTAAAAGGAACAAAACGAAGATATACAATATGAAAGCCTATCTGATAATGCTGCTTTATAACGAGCTTGAAACGGGCGAGTGCGAGATTGCGGCGCTTTACGCACTGCACAATTCGT
>JAGBUT010000297.1 GCA_017630695.1 Clostridia bacterium | reverse complement strand
CGACCTTCTTCCCCACCTCGACAAAAAGCAGGCAAACAGACCTCTCGACGAAGCAATTGAAGGCGAAAACCTCAACATTCTCATCGGCAGCCGTCCTTTCAGCAAAGACAAGGGCAGCGAAATGGTGAAGCTCAACATCATGAAGCTCCTCAACGAAAAATATGGCATCATCGAAGCTGATTTTCTCTCTGCAGAGCTTGAAATCGTGCCTGCATTCAAGGCATCCGACATCGGCTTTGACCGCAGCCTCATCGGTTCTTACGGTCATGACGACAGAGTTTGCGCTTACCCCTCAATCATGGCTGAATTTGATTGCGTTAATCCCAAATACACAAGCGTGACCGTTATCACCGACAAGGAAGAAACGGGCTCCGACGGCAACACAGGTCTTCACTCGGCATTCCTCAAGCACTTTATTGCCGATATCGCAAGAACTCAGGGTCTTGAGGGCAGAGATGTGCTCCGTGCATCCGAATGCCTTTCAGCCGACGTTAACGCAGGCTTTGACCCGAACTATCCTTCGGTTCACGATAAGCTCAATGCGGCTTATATCAACAAAGGCATTGTTGTGACCAAATACACAGGCTCAAGAGGCAAGAGCAGCACCAACGATGCAAACGCAGAATTCACCGCAAAAATCCGCAGCCTTTTTGACGGCAACAGCGTTGCATGGCAGACAGGCGAGCTCGGCAAGGTTGACGAGGGCGGCGGCGGAACAGTTGCAAAATACGTTGCAAATCTCGGCGTTGAAGTTGTTGACGTTGGCGTTCCCGTGCTCTCAATGCACGCACCCTTTGAGGTTGTTGCAAAGCTCGACGTCTACATGGCATACAAAGGATTCAAGGCATTTATTGAGCAAAAATAGTCAAAACTGAATATTTGACGGGAGAAGTTGTTGGAAGTTTACAATTTGTTCATATTTTCATAACAAATCGGTCGCAATTATGCAATATTATACAAATGCACTTAAATGTGTTTCGTTTTTGTGCATTGTTTTTGACAACTTCTTTTTTCATTTTTATTTTCTCTTTCCCCAATGCACTGTCGAATGCTGCACACATTCGGCAGTGCAACCCTTTTATGGGGAAAAATCAAAAATCGTCCGCAACCTGCAATTTGTTGACAAAGCTGTTTTATGCTGATAAAATGAAGAAAAACCACAGAAATAAGGTGTCGTTATGAAAAAAATCTTACCAATAGTCCTTGTTCTTGCAATTTTATTTGGTTTTGCGGCTTGCGGTGAAAAATCGCCCATTGATGAAACCGTAACAGCAACTTTCACTGCTGAAATTTCCACAACAACCGAATGCTTCCATTCATGGACAAACGCAACCTGCACCGAAGGCAAAACTTGCACAATGTGCGGCGAGGTCATATCCTCTCCTTTAGGCCATAACTTCGGTCACGCAACCTGCACATCTCCTTCAACCTGCACCGCTTGCGGAGAAACAACCGGAGAGGCTTTGGGCCATCAGTATTTGAAAGGTCTTTGCGTCAGATGCAATGCAAAAGACAGCTCATACGTTGCATACGGCACTATTCAAGGAACAATTTCATACAAACATAACGATTTCGTCGGCCACAAAGGTGACACCGGTGCGACAGTTATGCTGATTCCTTATAACCAGCGTTCAAATCTCGAAAAATTTGATAATTCCAGAGCTGCTATCGGAATTACAGGAAAATACGAAAGCGGTATAATGGTTACCGAATGTGACGGAAACGGTTTTTACATTTTTGATAATGTGCCTGCAGGCTACTATCTCATTTTTGTCATCTCTAAAAACACAACTGACGACAGAGCGTTCGACAATCCCAGTGGATATAAAGATATGATAGCTAACACACTTTTCCCTGATGTACCCCAAAAAGATATCGAACGAATCACTATTTTGATTGGCGCTCACAAATATATAAAGAAGGTCGCACAGGTTACGGAAAACAGCACTTTCACATTCTCATATGATTTTGGTGAGACATTCTATTAATACAAACAAAAACCACCGTGGGTCGATTGACTCACGGTGGTAATTTTTTTAATTAGTCGTTGTTTCTTCTGGGAGCTCTGCCGCCTCTGTCACCCTTGAAATCTCTTCTGGGCTTTCTGGGAGCATCTGAAACTGTGTTTTCGGGAACAAGACCTTCAACTTCGATGAGAGCCTCACGGCGTGAGAAGTTGAGTCTGCCCTGGTCATCCTTGGGAAGAACCTTAACGATAACTTCGTCGCCAACTGTTACAGCGTCTTCAACCTTCTCTGTTCTCTTAACGTCGAGCTGGCTGATGTGAACCATGCCTTCCTTGCCGGGAGCGATTTCAACGAATGCGCCGAAGCTCATAAGGCGGGTAACAACGCCCTTGTAGATTGCGCCAACTTCGGGATCGTTAGCGATTGTTTCAACGATTGAGATTGCTCTGCGTGCATCGTCGATATCTGTTGATGAAACGAAGATGTTGCCGTCTTCCTGAACGTCGATCTTACAGTTGCATTCTGCGCAGATCTTCTGGATAACCTTACCCTGCTTACCGATAACTTCTGCAATCTTATCAACGGGAACCTTTGTTGAAAGCATCTTCGGAGCATACTTTGAAAGCTCTGCTCTCGGCTCTGCAATTGCGGGAAGCATAACCTCGTCAAGGATGTAGAGACGAGCCTTGTATGTCTTGTCAAGTGCCTCACGGATGATTTCCGGTGTAAGACCGTGAACCTTGAGGTCCATCTGGATCGCTGTGATACCCTTATGTGTACCTGCTACCTTGAAGTCCATATCGCCGAAGAAATCTTCGAGACCCTGGATGTCAACCATTGTCATAAAGCGGTCACCCTCTGTAACAAGACCGCAGGAAATACCTGCAACGGGAGCCTTGATGGGAACACCTGCTGCCATAAGAGAAAGAGTTGAGCCGCAGATTGAAGCCTGGGATGTGGAGCCGTTTGAAGAAAGAACCTCGGATACAAGTCTGATTGTATAGGGGAATTCCTCAACGGAGGGGATTACGGGAACAAGTGCTCTTTCAGCAAGTGCACCGTGACCGATTTCACGTCTGCCGGGGCCTCTGGAGGGCTTTGTTTCACCTACGGAGTAGGAGGGGAAATTGTAGTGGTGGATATATCTCTTTGACTCTTCTTCATCAATACCGTCAAGAGCCTGAGCCTCACCGATAGTACCGAGTGTGGTTACGGTAAGAACCTGAGTCTGACCTCTTGTGAACATACCTGAGCCGTGAACACGGGAAAGAAGGTCAATCTGAGCATCGAGGGGACGCATATCGTTGATGCCTCTGCCGTCAACTCTCTTGT
>JAGBUT010000296.1 GCA_017630695.1 Clostridia bacterium | reverse complement strand
TCATATGACGGTCCTGTAGATATTAAGGTCACTCTTGTTTGCGGTCACGAGTATGTTGACGGTGTTTGTACAAAGTGCGGAGACGTATGCACACACGAAGTGGGCAGTGTGAATTGCCCCGTTGCCTGCAATTGCGGTCTCGTTTTTGAAGGCATTGAAATGGTTGAGGGTGAAGAATACCTTATCGACTTTGAAGCTATAGATAACGAAGATGGATGGGGCAAATTCATTCCTGAAGAAAGCGGTGTTTACTGCTTTGAGTCTGTCTACGGCGAAAATTCATATGACTGCAACGGCACACTTTATGATGAGGATTATAATGAACTTTCTTATAATGATGATTATGATGAAACAATGATGTTCAGAATCTTCTATTATCTCACAGCAGGTGAAACTTATTATATTTCGTGCCACGGATATTATGAAAATACATCAAATACCATCAAGGTTGAAAGAGTGAAACACACGGCTGATGACGGTTCAGTGCATACTGATTTATCCGTTTGTGAAGCAACCGATTCTACTTGCTCAACTCCCGGTCATTCAGAAGGTGTTTACTGTAACGAATGCCAGTCAGTCATTATGGGCTGTGAGGAATATGAATTAGACCCTTATTATCATATTGATGAAGATATTAACGGAATCTGCGATGAATGCGGCGAAGAACTTTTCATAATCTGTAAGCATATCTGCCACAGCGCAAATCCCTTCCTTGCATTTATCTGGAGAATCATAAACACTATTAACAGACTTCTCGGTATCAGTCTCGAGTGTGAATGCGGTATTTACCATTATATTACTGATGAAATTATTCCGAATTAAGGAGTGAACTTAATGAAAACAGCAAACAAGATTTTAAGCATTATCCTTGTTGTTGCAATGATTTTCTCATCGTCAGCATTAATCCTTTCGGCAAATGCGGAAGCGTATGCAGGCGGTCCTGCAGGTGAGAACGCAACCTGGACAATTGACAGCGACGGAACCCTTACAATCAGCGGCACCGGAAAGGTCGAAGTTGATTACTGCAATCCACCTTGGCAAGCATATGACGACAGAATCGTTAAGATTGTTATTGAAGAGGGCTTAACAGAGATTGCGTCAGGCGTATTTTATCGAGCCTTAAACTGCATTTCAATTTCAATTCCCTCAACCGTAAGCCATATCCATAATTATGCATTCCCTTATGCAGATTCTCTTGAACGCTTTGAAGTTGCTGAAGATAATGCAACTTACAAAAGTGTTGACGGAGTAATTTATTCAAAAGACGGAAAAAGTCTGTGCCATTTCCCTGACAACAAAAAACTGACAGAGTTCACTGTGCCTTCAGGTGTTGAAACAATCGAATCTTACGCTTTTTATAATAATAAAAGTCTGAAGAAGATTATTGTTTCCGATACCGTCAAGGTTATCGGACACTCTGCGTTTACTTATTCAGAGGTTCCGGAAGTTGTGCTTGGAAACGGTGTTACTGAAATTCAGTATAGTGCTTTCAGTCAAAGTAAAATTGAATCTCTTGTTATTCCCGACAGTGTGGAAAGCCTCGGAACCGGACTTTGCTGGGATGCTTATTATCTCAAGAACCTTGTTATCGGTTCAGGTGTTAAATCTATCGCAAGTACTATGCTGAAATATACTTCCAATCTCAAAACTGTTCATTACACAGGTACTCAGGCAGAATGGGATGCAATTGCAATCAACGCAGATAATGCCGATCTTAAATCAAAGGATCTTCATTTTGTAGCAGAAGGTGAAGGCTATGCTCCTACCTGCAAAGAGGGTCAGGGTGCAGGTCTTTATTGCGAAATCTGTGATGAATATTTCAGCGGTGAAGCCATTCCTGCTGTTTACCCGCATAGCTTCAATTCCGAAAGCGTTTGCGACGAATGCGGTTACGTGCGTAAGGTTGACGTTGAGTTTTGTATCGATAATAATCCGGGAATGAGAAAAATCAACTACGGTCATACACTTATGCTTTATGCAGACGTAACCGACAAGCCCGATGGCGCTCAGGTTTATTGGTACGTTGACGGCGAACTGGTTTGCAAAAGCCAGAACTTCGAGTTTAATTATGAAAGCGGCACGAAATACGTTACAGCTGTGCTTGTTGATGAAATGGGCAACGTTTACCTTGACGCAAACGGCAACGAACTTTCCGATTCACAGGTTGTAACCATCAAAACCGGTTTCTTCCAGAAGCTTATCTTGTTCTTTAAAAACCTCTTCGGAATCAGCTGCGTAGTTGTTCAGAATATCAACGTTATCAGATAAAACAAAACCCGTACGGTTTCGGCTGTACGGGTTTTTCTCATAGTAAATCAGTGTCTGTTGCCGTATTGCATAAAAACTTTAAGACCAAGTTAAAAGCGATCTCGGGCAGGAACTGTTTTTGAAGGGTTTTCAAAACGTAAGATATCCATAAAGTTGACAGTGTATACTGACCGTGTTATCATATAAATAAGTTTCCGATAAAACAACGAAAATAAATATACTGCAGCTTTTATTTCGGGATAAGAATTTTTCTTGTACGGATGCGGTGTGAGTATTCCCGATTCGGATAACAATGCCGAATTCACTCTTAAATAAGAATATCAGAAAGTTCAGGAGATAAAAATGAAAAGGATAATAAAGAGAATGACAGGCATTATTGCATTGGTTTTAGTGGCAATTTTTGTTACGGGAATAATTTATTTTGAAATTGAGCCCGAAAACACCAATATCAATTTTAATCCCGCAAACGCACAGAGCGAAACAGATAAAACAATCAGATTCAATTCTGACGGCAAGCTGAAGATATTACATGTTGCCGATCCGCACCTTGCAAACGATAAGCATTTCGATGCATCAATATGGGTAATCGCCGAAGCCTGCGACGTTGAAAAACCTGACCTCGTTGTGCTTACAGGTGATAACGTGAAACCCTATGACGATCCCGAAGAAACCAAAAAGCTCATCAATTCTCTTATGAATATTTTTGAGTCAAGAAACATTCCCGTTGCCGTAACTTTCGGTAACCACGATTCAGAGGCAGGTCCGATGTCAAGAAAAGACATTATGGATTACTATAAAACCTTCTCTTGCACAATCACTGCGGATGATTCAACGGATTTCAAAAACTGCGCAACGTTCAATATCCCCATTCTCGCTTCCGACAGCGACGAAGTGAAGTTCAACGTCTGGGTGTTCGACTCGGGTGACTATGATGAGGACGAGCCGAGACACTATGACCGTGTACGTGCCGAGCAGATTGAATGGTATAAAGAAACTTCTGCTAAGCTTCAGAACGAAAATGGCGGTAAAAACGTTAATTCCGTTGTTTTTCAGCATATAATTGTGCCTGAAATTTATGACGTGCTTAAAAAGGTTGATTCAAAACAGCCTTATGCAATCGAGCATATTTACGATGAAGGCGAATATTATGCTTTTGATCCCGAAAACGTTAACTACGGCACTCTCAACGAGAAGCCTTGCCCCGGATATTATAACGACGGTCAGTTTGATGCGCTTGTTGAAAACGGCGGTGTACTTGCAATGTTTACAGGTCACGACCACACCAACGCTTTTGGTGTAAGAAATCAGAATATTGATATTTACACCTCTCTGATGACACGCTATAAGGGTCTGGCTTATACAACCCAGTACGGCTACCGCGTGGTAGAGATTGATGAAAACGACACCTCAACTTATGAAACAAGGGTTGAACGACTTTATGACGTTTTTGATTTTGCCTATATAAAAACCGCAGAAGAAAACGGTGACAAATATTCAAAGAGAATTGCTTTTGAACTTGCAGTAAAAGGCAAGGTTCAGAAAGTATTCTTGGATATGTGGAAATCAGCGGTTGAACTTTTCACCAACAGAACGGTTACATATCCCGACTGATTAAACTGAAAATATATCCTGACTCCCTCGGCCTGACCGGGGGAGTTTTTATTTTTAAAATATAATTGGATCGGATTAACAAATAATAACAAAAATAATTAACTAAGCTGTATTGATTTGTGCATTTTGATATATTATAATATAGTTATATTTTGTAATTTAAGCAAAATAAAATGCACCAAACGGGGGATGAATAATGAAAAATAAAAAGTTCAACTATGATTATTCCAAAACACCCTGGATGAAAATGTTTCTTGCAAAACCCGACTGGGAGAACAAGACGTCAGACGTTCTTATTAATTTTGAGCAGGCTCTTGAAATAATCAGAATAATGGATAACGTCACTCAGGGGATAAAAAAGATTGTTTACCTTGTCGGCTGGCAGGGTCTCGGACACGATGATTGCTACCCCGAAATGGAGGTTATCAATCCCTATCTCAAGCGAGACTGCGATGCAACACCGAGAGAGAGCTTTATGTGGCTTTTCGAGGAAGCAAAAAAATACAACACGATAGTAAGTATTCACGGCAACATTGCCGATGAATATGATGCTAATCAGTCGCATCCCGAATTTGTTGAAGCGAGTGCCATAACCAAGTATCCTGACGGCACACCTGCTGTTATTGAGGTCTTTTACGGCAGAAACGCATATAAAACTTCATATAAACAGTATTGGGAAAGCGGCCTTTTCAAAAAATATTTTGACCGTTTCTGCGAGGTTATTCCCGTCAGAGAGGCGGGCACCGTTCATCTTGATAACTTCTGCATTGCGGAAAATTTCGGGCCGAGAACAGAAATGCATGAGCAGGATGAGGCAAGAAACAAGATGCTCGATTATATTATGAGTCTCGGAATTGACGTTACGAGTGAATATACCTACCGTGAAATGCCTTTACGCTCCGAGAGTAACCACCCCATAAGAAAGTATTACGAAAAATGCGGCGCTGAAATTATTGATACAGATTGGCGCGATGCACCTATCCGCACGCTGGGCAGAATCCCTGCCGTCTGGTGGATGAACAATATGACAATCGACGATTGCATCGGTATTCAGGCATCCGAATTCAGCGGATATCTCAACGTTGAGGCTTTGAGAAACGTTTTTTACGGCACTGTGCACGGCGAAGATATATGGATGAATAACGGCATTGAAAGAGAAGTATGGGTGCCGATGTATATCAAGCAGTTCTGCACAATGCAGATGCCGTATACGTATCTCAACAGATATAAGAGACTCAGCTACACGGGTGATAGCGAGGCTGGTTATACCGTTACTTTTTCCGATGGTGTTGAAACTTGCGGAAACGATCTTTCAATCACCAAAAACGGGATTGAACTGAAAAAAGGATATGACGTTATTCTTCCTTTAACCGAAGATAACAAAATATTTATGGCGTATTCCGAAAACGGAAAAGACGGCGAGTGGAACGTGCCTGACGCCGAATTTGAAAAAGCAAAAGTTTATAACGTTACTGCAGACGGCAACGAATATATCTTTGACGTTACCGACAAGGTAAAGCCGAAAGATAATGAGCTTGTCGTCGAGCTCGAGGATATCGACGTTTCTTTTGGACCTACTGAGGGCTGGGAGAATTATGGAGGAATTATCCGCGACGTCAGCTTGATGTTC
>JAGBUT010000295.1 GCA_017630695.1 Clostridia bacterium | reverse complement strand
TTCGCCGAAGGTTTGAATTAACGGTTTTTACTTCAAGATTTTGACTGTCTTTTTTCAGAACCCTTTGCTTCGGAACCGCTTGTAATTTTGTGAGCTTCATTTCCTTTCCTCGACTTTAATATAGCAGAATTTATCGGATTTGTCAATAGTTTTTTGTTAAATTGTTGATAACTTTTGTGGATTTTAAACAAAGCGTTAAATTCATCAAGATATCTTGATTTTCTATTGACTAACAGACAATTTCGGGTTAAAATATAAATGTTATTGTTTTTGAAAGGATGTATAAATACTATGGAAGAATACACACCCGATATCGTCAGCATCGTTGACGAAGAAGGCAAAGAACACGTTTTCGAAGAGCTTGACAGAATCGAAACAGACAACGGCAAATATGTTGCTCTTCTTCCTCTTCCCGAAAACCCTAATGCTATCACAGAAGGTGATGACGAGCTTATTATCCTCAAGGTTGAAGATACGAATGGCGAGATTTACCTCGCTCCCATCGAGGATGACAACGAATTCAACGAAGTCGGTCAGATTTTTGAAGAAAGACTCGCTGAAATGTTTGATTTTGAAGAAACTGAAGAATAATTTTTGATTCAACCCTGCCTTGTGCGACAAATTGCAGCCCATATGTAACCCAACACGTAATCATAGGGAGCCGATCTCCGGAGGCGGATTGCAGACCTCCCGCCCTGCGGCGGACGAAGGGAGCGTGAACCCATCGGGAGGCACCCACCTGCTAAAAGAGCAGGTTACAATCGGCTGCATACGGCTTGGCGGGGAATTATTTTATTTTTTCCTCGGAGGCAATCAGAAGTGCAAAAACTTTTCAACGCAGATCTTCTTGATATATTTCCGGTTGAAAGAGGCTTGGTCTATGCTTGCAAAGAAACTCTTGCAAATGGCAACGAAGCAGTAGCTTTCTACCACTACAATCAGGAAGTGGATATTTTTGAAAAAATACCCGTTTTATCATACATAAACTATAAATTCGGCGAAACATCGTATGACGTTGCCCGTGTTCTCGGCAATTTTGTTACGTGCGACGTGGCGGCACTCACATCAAACACAAAGCTCGTTTCATATGCTGACGGAACGGTCAGAGTGCTTGGCAGTGCAGGAGAAATTCTTTCCGAAAGCAAGGTCGAATATCTCGACAATCCTGCTTGTTCGCCTGCCGTCAACGGAGCAGACATTTGGTTTGTTGTTCCCGAATCAAACGCTATAATCAATTATTCAGTCAAACACAACCGAATTGAATTCCGTATAGGAAGTGCAAAGGACAAAACCTTCTGCCATCCGAGCGACATTTCGGTTTATGACAAGAGGCTCTTCATCTGCAACACAAATTCTTATAAGATTCGAACCATTGATCTTACAAATTATACCGTTGCTGATTATCGCCTTTTCAACGAACCGGTTTACAAATATTTCAGAGTTAAATCCATTGAATATGCCGTTCTGAAATCCGGTATTTACAGCCTTTAATTCTTTTAGGAGGAATAAATATGAAAACCGCACTCGAATACAGCAAGAATTTTGACATCAAAAAACTTTCAAAATTCTCCGTCAAAGGAATCACACGCATCTGCAATGAAATTGGTCCCCGTCAGCCCGGCTCACCCGAAGAGCTTAAAGCTCAGGAGCTTATGGCAAGAGAAATGAAAAAGCATTGCGATGAAGTAAACATCGAAGAATTCAAAGTTCACCGTCAGGCATTTATGGGCTTCATCCCCTTCACTGTTGCCTGCGCAGTTGCAAGTGTATTCGTTAACGCTTTCGTCAATCCCGTTATCGCACTTGTGCTTGTTATTCTCGGATTCATCCCTCTCTTCCTTGAATTTCTTATGTATAAGCAGTTCATCGATCCTCTTTTCAAAGGTCACCCCAGCCACAATATGATCGCAACACGCAAACCTTCAGGCGAAACCAAGAAGCGTTTTATAATTGTTGGTCACGCAGACAGCCAGTATGAGTGGACACTCAACTATCTTCTCGGCGGCATAGGTATGAAGCTCGTTCTCATCCCTGCAGTTGTCGGTCTCGTTGCAGACCTCATTATTGCTGTTCTCAGCATCATCTTTGCAGGCACCGGCGGTGCTCTTGCTGCTGAAAAAGCTCACGGACTTATGATTGCAGGTTTTGTTATCGGCTGTGTTTTCATCCCCTTCCAGCTCGGCTTCCTCTTCTTCCAGAATCCCTTTAAGAGCGTTCCCGGTGCAAACGACAACCTCACCGGTTGCTACGTTGCAATGAGCGTTGCAAAAGCTATGGCTGAAACAGAAACAAGATTCGAAAACACCGAACTCGTTGTTATCTGCTCAGGTTCAGAAGAAGCAGGTCTCAGAGGTGCAAAGGCATACGTTAAGGCTCACGAAAAAGAGCTCAAGGATATTGAAACAGTTTGCGTTGCCTGCGATACCTTCCGCGACCTCGAAACAATGGCTGTTTATGACAGAGATATGAGTGGCACAGTCAGACACGACTGGGGTGTTAAGCATCTCGTTCAGCAGGCAGGTAAAAACTGCGGCTACGACCTCCACTTCGAATCAGTTTACATAGGTGCATCCGACGCTGCAGCTTTCACACAGAGAGGCATCAAGTCAACAGGTTTTGCCGCTATGGATCCCACTCCTCCCCGTTATTATCACACAAGACTCGACGACGTTGACATGCTTGTTGAAGAAGCTATCGGCGCAGGCATCGAAATTATGATTGAAGCTGCTTGTATGTATGACAAAGACGGCCTCCCCGAAAAGAAATAATTAAAGCATAATGCCGCAGACTTAAAAAGTTTGCGGCATTTTTAATTTTTATATTGATTTGGCAATATTAAAATGATATTATAAAAAAATGAAAGGAGTGTTGACTTTGCAAACATTAAAAATCGGTATCCTCAAGGATATGCATAAGCAACTCAAAAAGCATTTTTTCCTTGCAAAAAAAGACATCCCTGTTTGGGAATATACAAGAGGTATGTTCCTTGAAACCCATTATGAAATGGAAGATTTCAAGGATGAAATAAAGTGTGGTGACAGATGGTATGCCGCATATGACTCTGCTCATTTCTTCAAGGCAAGTGTTACTATCCCCGAAGAAATGGATGGCAAAAAGGTCAGAGCCGTGCTCCCCGTGGGCGGCGAAGCTCTTGTTAAGTGCAACGGCAAATACGTTGCAGGCTGTACCTTCAGAGAATCTCTGCCTGACAGAACAGACGTTGAGCTCGGCATCAGAAAAGCAGGTGAAGTTCTCACATTCGAAATCGAAGCTACAGTTGACTCAATGGAATTCTGCGACGAAGCTATGGACGGTGCAAAATTCCAGGAATGCCTCTTTGGTAACACTTTCATCGCTGTTGCTGACGAGGACGTTGAGGGCTATTACCTCGACCTGACCGTTGCTTTCGATGCAATCGATTTCATCAAAGACGAGCACATCAAGGCAAAGGTTTATGCCGCTATCGATGACAGTATGCATATGGTGGATTACGACTTCTCAGCTGAAGAGGTCAGAAAATCCGTTAAGGAAGCAAGAGCTTTCTATCTCAAGAAAATCAGCGAAATTGAATGGAGCGCACAGAGCAGAGTTATTCTCACTGGTCACAGCCACATTGACGTAGCATGGCTCTGGAGAATTCAGGAAAGCATCCGCAAGAGTGCAAGAACATTCACAAACGTTACAACACTTATGGATCAGTATCCCGAAATGACCTTTGGTCAGAGCGAGGCTGTTCTTTATCAGATGATGAAAGACCACTATCCCGAGATTTTTGAAAAAATCAAAGAAAAGGTCAAGGCAGGTCAGTGGGATATCTGCGGCAACGTATGGGTTGAAGCAGATACAAACATCGCATCGGGTGAAGCTCTCATCCGTCAGGTGCTTTACGGCACAGAATTCTTCCGTAACGAATTCGGCAAGGTTTCAAAAACATACTGGCTCCCCGACTGCTTCGGTTTCACCTGGGCTCTCCCCCAGATTATCAAGGGCTGCGGAATGACAAACTTCATCACATCCAAGCTCTCATATAATGATACAACAAAGTTCCCCTACAGCATGTTTATGTGGGAAGGCAACAATGGTGACAAGGTTTACGCTCACCTTATGCGTCCTGCTTACAACTGCCATTTCAGGGTTGACGAACTTATGACCTTCGATGAAGAATGCAATTGCAAAAATGTTCTCAACACCGCTATGGGTATGTACGGCTACGGTGACGGTGGTGGCGGTCCGACAAGAAATATGCTCGAAAGAGGCAGACGCCTTCAGAACTTCCCCGGTCTCCCCAAGGCTGAAATCGGCCACGTAGACGATTTCTTTGAAACAATGGCAGCTCACGAGAATGAGCTCCCCGTATGGAACGGTGAACTTGTTTACGAAAACCACAGAGGTACGTTCACAAGCCAGGCATTCGTTAAGAAGAACAACCGCAGAGGCGAGTATCTCTTCACAAGAAACGAAATGCTCTCCGTATTCGCAGAAAAGCATCTCGGCAAAGCATATCCCAAGGAAGAACTTGAAAAGGGCTGGAGAATCCTTATGACCAACCAGTTCCACGATATTCTTCCCGGCTCATCAATTCACGAGGTATTTGAGGACGCACGCAGAGACTACGCTATAATGAATGAAATCGGTAACGGCATCAAGGATGATGTGCTCGGCACTGTCAACGCTGCTGTTTCGGCAGAAGCAAATACCGTTACAGTATGGAATATGGCAGGCTGCGCAAGCTACGAACCCGTTGAGGTTGAAGGTGTTCCCGAAGGAATGTACATCACCGCTGCAGACGGTCTTTCACTCCCCTGTGCATACATCGACGGCAAGTTCGTATTCCTCCCCGACGTGCTCGAACCCCTTTCAAGCAAGGTGTTCTATCTCAAGGAAGGCGAAACTCCCTTTGCTCCCGTTGAGGCTGAAACAAATCTTCTTGAAAACGCAATCCTCCGTGTTGAATTCGACGAAAACGGAACAATCACAAGTATTTATGATAAAATCAACGAGCGTGAAGCTCTTGACGGCAAGGGTAACATTCTCACAATTTCTCTCGATAAGTGCATCCACGAAACCGCTTGGAACCTTGAACTGAACTATCAGAAGAGAATGTGGGAGCTCACCGAGGCTGAAAGCATCGAAGTTGTTGAAAGCAACGCTGTAAGAGGTGTTATCAGAACAAAGCGCAGATTCAACAAATCGATCATCACTCAGGATATCATCCTTACACAGAACGGTGAAAGCGTTATCTTCGATACAACAGTTGACTGGCACGAGAGCGACAAGGTGCTCAAGGCAGGCTTCGACGTTGCAGTCAAGGATACCGATGCTACATACGACATCGCTCACGGCGCCGCAAAGAGACCCACTCATTGGAACACGCTCTTCGACCTCACCAGATTCGAAGTTGCAGCTCATAAATGGGCTGACCTTTCAGAAGGCGGTTACGGTTGCAGTATCATCAACGATTGCAAATACGGCTACGATATCCACGGCAGCCATATGAGAATCACACTTATGCGTGCTCCCACCTGCCCTGACAGAACAGGCGACCACGGCATCAACACCTTCAGATATGCATTTTATCCCCACGAAAACGACTGGAGACACGAAACAGTTCAGAAGGCCCTCGCATTCAATATTCTTCCTGTTGCAAAATACAACAAGGAAGCTGTTGAAGGCACTCTGCCTGCAGAATCCTTCATTGCAAAGACCGACAAGAAAAATGTTATCATCGATGCAATCAAGAAGGCTCAGGACGGTAACGGTTATATCATCCGTGTTGTTGAAGAAGAGCAGAACAGAGGCAAATGCAGACTTGACCTCGGTTTTGGTTTCGGCAAGGTTATCGAGTGCAATATGATTGAAGAGAATATTGCTGAAATCGAATCCGATGAAAACGGATTTGAATTCTTCATCAAGCCCTTCGAAGTTAAAACATTCAGAGTTATCTAAAAGTAAAAAGGTCAGCTCCCCAAAAGGAGCTGACCTTGATTTTTATTTGAATGAGTAGCTGTAAACCTTTGACCAGGCAATAACTCTTTCTTTATTCCATTTCTTGGGCATCATTGCACAAGCGGCAACAGCCTTACTGATTTTGCCCACAACAGGAAGAAGCTTTTTAAGAAGATTGGGATCTTTGCAGACTGTCTTGATTTTATTGACCATATCGTTAAGGTCACCATCAAGCAGTCCACTCATATCGCCGAAATCCGCACCCATTGTGATATCATCTTCCGTAATCATACCGCTGCTGAAGAAATAATCGATTTCATCCGGGGTGAGGGTAAGAAGAAGTTTTTTGCCGCAAGCAAGAGGTGCAAGACCGGCACCGATTCTCTTATAATATTCTGTCTGATAACCCCAAAGAGTTTTAGCGGTAAATTCGCCGTTTTTATCTGCAATGATGACATCTCCGAGAATCTTTGATGCTTTGAGGGTATTTGCAATACCCGAACCGATAAGCGGAACTGTCATAAATGCACTGTCACCGATTGCGGCATAACCGTCTGCAACCATAATCGAAAGAGGCTGACGCACGGGGATTTCAACAATCTGACCGCCTCTGACAATTTCTGTTCCGAGTCTGGAATTGTTTTCACGAAGGAATTCGAGGAATTCATCAACGTCATTCTTGGTTACGTCCTCAAATCTGCCGATAAGAACGTCTGTATATTCATCCTCGGAAGCTACCCAACTGATGCCTTTGATTCCCTTTGCAAAAAGCATAACCTTGAATTTTGCATCAACTTCTTCGTCACTTGCCTTGTTGAAGAAAGCTCTGAAAATAGTGATTTTTTCGGAACGGTCGGGAGCTTTTTCAATGCCGAGAAATTCAGGAAGATTGCTTCTCACGGGTGAATTCATACCGCAAGCATCAATAATGAGATCACCGTAAACATCGCCCTTTGAAGTCTTGATACCTGCAACTCTGTTGCCGAGCATAATCGGGCCGAGGACCTCACAGTCATATTCAATTTTGACACCGAAGCCGAGAGCGTGATTGATAAGATGCTCATAGATATCTCTGCGTTCCATCTTGATTTCAAGCTGATCCTGCGGCACGTGCTGACGCAGACCCTTGGGGCAAGTGGGAGCAAAGAAGGTCATATCTTCTTTATATTCATATTTATCCTCGGGAGGCATCGGAATCCCTGCGTATTCAAGGGATTTAGGAGCAAAAATATCAGTCCAATCATAGCCGAGAGTACCTTCGCTTTTCTTTTCGTAAACGGTAACGTCATAACCGTTTTTTGCAAGAATTGCCGCAACGGAAATACCGCCGTGACCGAGACCGGCAACAATAATTTTTTTGTTATTCATTTATATATCCTCCACGGATTTATTTGATATAACACCGTACACAAAACAAATACGGATGTTTTTATACATTATTAAGTATAATTTAACCAATATTATTTGTCAAGGTTATTCCCGAATGACGGTTTTGCCCTTTTCAGGTGGTGAGCACAACGAAGATAAGCGAAAACGTATGCGATACGTTGAGATTATCCGAGAAAGTAATCCATCTTTAAAAAAGGATAGTTTTTGCCCTTTTCAGGCGGTGAGTACAACGAAGATAAGCGAAAACGTATGCGATACGTTGAGATTATCCGAGGAAGTAATCACCCCTGAAAAGGGCAAAAAAAATGAATAATGAGTAGTTTGAAGTGAAATTTATCTTTGCGTTACAATCGGCTCTTGCTTCCAAAAAACGCTGAAATTTCATTCCAACTATTCATTATTCATTAAATAATGTCTTTAATCGCGCAAGTAAAGACATTCTGGTGCCGGCGACCGGACTTGAACCGGTACGGTGTTGCCACCGAGGGATTTTAAGTCCCTTGCGTCTGCCGATTTCGCCACGCCGGCATCTCCAGCGTGAAAGAGGTCTTTTGACGCTACTGACACACTATCGGAGATATTATAAGACTTTCTCCCTCTTTTGTCAATAAAAATGCAAGGATTTTTAATTTTAAATTATAAGCGTATTGATATTTATAAAAAAAGAGTGTACAATATTATGAAAATATTACCACTGATAAGGAGTAAAGAAATGGAGTTTTATCCCCTTGATCTTGCAACACTCATTCAGAACCGTGATTTAAACGGCATCGTTGCGCTTATTATATCGAAATTCCCGATAATCATTTCCGCCGTGACAATCATTGTTATCGGATTTATCATCAGCAATCTTATAGGTAAACTTGTTATCAAAGCGATGCAGGCAAAAGGCGTTGACCCTTCAATTCATTCATTCATCAAAACCTGCATTGTATTGGTTCTTAAACTTGTTGTTCTTCTTTCTGCGCTGTCAACACTCGGAATGAGCATTTCTTCATTCCTTGCGGCAATCGGTGCAGCCGGTGTTACTGCAGGTCT
>JAGBUT010000294.1 GCA_017630695.1 Clostridia bacterium | reverse complement strand
TTACCTTCTCGCCGAGATATGCTTCAGCATCTGTCTTGAGCTTCTGAAGAATCATTGCGGAAATTTCCTGAGGAGTATACTTCTTATCATCGATTGAAACTTTGTAGTCTGTACCCATCTGTCTCTTGATGGATGCTACCGTCTTGTCGGGATTTGTGATAGCCTGATGCTTTGCAATCTGACCTACCATTCTCTCACCTGTTTTGCCGAAAGCAACAACAGAGGGAGTTGTTCTTGCGCCTTCTGCGTTTGCGATAACTACGGGCTCGCCGCCTTCAATAACTGCAACGCATGAGTTTGTTGTACCTAAGTCGATACCGATTACCTTTGACATAATTTTTTCCTCCTGTATGGTGAATGATAATTATAAACTGATTTATGAATTTGCTACTTTTACAACGGCTTCACGGATAACCTTATCGCCGAGTCTGTAGCCTTTTGAGAACACTTCTGCAACGGTGTTTTCACCGAGATTTTCATCCTCAACAATCATAACTGCGTTGTGGATGTTGGGGTCGAATTCATCCCCGATTTCACCGAAGATTTCAACACCGTTCTTTTTAAGAATCTCGGCAAACTGCTGGAAAATAAGGTCGATTCCCTTTGAGTATGCTTCAAAGCCTGCATCCTTATTACTTGCGGCTCTGTCAAAATTATCGAGCACGGGAAGCAAATCCTTGAACACCTCTGCACGGGATGATGAATAGATATCCTGCTTCTCTTTTTGTGAACGCTTACGGAAGTTATCGTATTCAGCGCAAATACGGAGGAACTGATCGTTCTTCTCGTCAAGCGCCTTCTGAAGCTCTTCTTCTTTTGAAACCTCGGTGGTTACTTCTGCGTTAACTTCTTCAACGGTTTCGGGGTTCTTTTTTTCTTTTTTCATTGTGCATCCTTTCTGCCTCAGTCCTCTAAAGCCTGAGTTATCAGTCTGCCGACAAAATCGGTCAGGTATCTGACGCTGGGTATTATATTTCCATAATCCATTCGGGTCGGGCCGATAATACCGATTGTTCCGGTATCACTGCCTCCCAAGGAATATTTTGCCACAATTACGCTCGAACTCTCAAGCTGACGGTAAATATTTTCTTTGCCGATTTTAATATTCAGCGGACCGTTTGCGTCATTCATAACTGCGGAAATCGGCTCCTTTCTGTTAAGGAACTCTATAAGCTCAACAGCAGATGAACCATAGTCCTTATGAGCAAAAATATTTGAACTGCCGCCAAGCACGATTCTTGATTCCGCAGTGCTTTCAGCGAGTTCGCAAACCGCCGCAATCAGCGGAAGCATCGCAAGGGGATCGCTGTCAACAGAAGCGGCAACCGTCTGCATTGAAACAACGCTGATATCCGATGCGGATTTACCGATAATCGAAGCTTCTACGATGTTATAAAATTCCTCGATGATTTTCACGTTAAGCTCACTGTCAAGCCTGCAAAGACGGCTTCTCAAAAAACCGTTCGAGGTGAGCAGCACAAGCATTGCCGTGTGACTGCCGACGGGAACAAGCTCAATTTTGCGGATAACGGTTGAATCACCGCACTGTGCGGTTGAAACACACGCACATTTTGTCAGGTCTGCAAGAACCTCGCCCGCCTGAGCAATAAGTCTTTCGGGGTCACCTGCCGCAGAGGAAATTCCTGCTTCGATGAGTCTTTTGTTAAGCTCATCGATTTCTCGGTTTTTCATCAGATGATCCACGTAATATCTGTATCCCATCTGTGAAGGAATTCTGCCTGCCGAGGTGTGAGGCTGTTCGAGATAACCGAGAGCCGAAAGCTCACTCATCTCGTTTCGCACTGTTGCGGAAGAAACCGACATACCCGTTAACGCAAGAAGCTCTTTTGAACCGACGGGCTCGCCGCTTTTGATATATTGCTCAATAACAGCCGCCAATATCGCCTTTTTTCTCTCGCTCAGATCTGCCATTTCCTCACCGCCTTTTCTGCGAGTGCTAATTTTAGCACTCAAAAAGCAAGAGTGCTAACTACAGTTATTACTATACCCCCAAATATTGCATTTGTCAATATTTTAATTGTAAACACTTTGTTAAAAAGTGTGAATTTTTTGTTTGACATATCAAGCGTATTGAAAAGCTGCAAAAAATATGATATCATCCCGATATAATCATTTGCGGAGGTTTTTTATGAACGGTATGACAAGACGTGAGAGAGAAATCACGGATATTAATGAAATAATAAAGATACTTGATGAATCAAAAGTTCTTCACCTCGGTATGGTTGACGGAGATGAGCCTTACGTTGTGCCGATGAATTACGGCTATACTCTCGAAAACGGCAAACTGACAATCTGGCTTCACGGCGCAAAAAGAGGAAGAAAGCTCGACGTTATCAGAGCAAATCCGAAAGTATTCTTCGAAATGGAATGCGGCATCACTCCGTTTGAGGGTGAGGTTGCCTGCAAATACGGAATCACATACGCTTCAGTTATGGGCAGAGGTATTGCCGAAATCGTTGAGGATATTGAAATAAAAAAATCCGCACTCTCATTCCTGATGAAAACGCAGACGGGCAAGGATTTTGAATTTGACGATAAGCTCGCGGAGGTTGTAAGCATCATCCGTATCGACGTTGCGGAATTCACCGCAAAGCACAGACCCGCACCGAAAAAAGGATAAAAATCAAAGGGATTGCAGACGCAATCCCTTTTTTTGTTAATCGTCTTTGTCATCAAGGTGTTCCTTGAGAATAT
>JAGBUT010000293.1 GCA_017630695.1 Clostridia bacterium | reverse complement strand
CTCCCAGAAGTAACGATGAAAACGTCAACGTTGTCAGAGTCGGTGCGGAAATTGCGGATTATCTTCGCTCAATGGGTTATACTGTAATACACGATAAAACGATTCACGATGACAACTATTCAGATTCATATCCCAACTCACGCAAAACGGTTGCAAAGCATCTTGAAGAAAATCCTGAAATACAGATTGTGCTTGATATTCATCGGGATTCGATTTCTCTCGATAACGGTACTAAAATAAAGCCGCTGAATGAGATAAACGGCAAGAAGGCGGCTCAATTGATGATAATCACGGGTGCAGAGGAGGGCAAGGTTGAGGATTTCCCCGATTGGGAATATAATCTGCGTTTTGCTCTCAATCTGCAAAAGGAATGTGAAACCCTTTTCGAGGGTCTGATGCGTCCCGTTTTGTTTTCACAGAGAAAATATAATATGGATATGACCCGATTCAGCCTTCTGATTGAAATGGGCAGTGAGGTCAATACGCTTGAAGAAGCTTGTTATTCTGCAAGGCTTTTTGCAGCGGCACTCGGGTCGCTTATGGAAAGATACGTGGTGTAATGAAATATTTAAGAAGATATGCCGTTATTGCTTTTTTGCTTTCGGGTATAACGGGAGTTTGCGCAGGAATTGTTGCCGCTGACGAAAGTGCCAAAAGAATCAGCCTCGGTCAGGTGCAGGAGGTTATCGTCTGGAGTGAGAATGCAAAGGTTTATCAGCCGGCTTCCGTTACAGACCTCAAAGAAATATTCGGTTTGCCCGAAAAATAAAAAGAGCAGATATTCTCTGCTCTTTTTGTGTTTTATTTAAGGAAATCTACGTTGTCAAAAACAAATATTACGAATCCCTCATAAGAAAGCTGTTCAATCGGTCCGTCGGCAAAATAATGCCAGTCATCCGTTTGGATAAGCGTTGCGAGTTCGTCGAGTGTGCAAAGAAGGAAATATCTGTTTATACCTTCCTGCTCTTCAAACCATGCTTTGTTGGTCTGGAACGGACAGGGGGTAACACCGTTTTCATTGATATCGGTGTTGGCAATTCGGATTTGAGAATCCGAAAGAACGGTTATCGTCTGGGAATGCCAGAATGTTGAGAAACCGTATTCAAGACCCTGCGATTTCAAATATTGAATCAGCGGATAGTAGCTGTGGCTTTCAACACCGTTTGCAGGCATTGATGCAATCGTTTTAACGTTGACCGTGCAAAGCAGAAGCATCAGGCAGGTCACACACACGGCAATTCTTTTGAGAACAACGTGAGGATTCATCGCCTTGATTCCTGCAACGCAAACAAGGATGGACGTGCAGATGATCGGGCTGAGACGCCAGTTTGCCGCTGAAAGCATACCGAAAATATAGCCGAACATTATAACGCCCGTCATACCGAAATGAGTCAGAACAAGAAGCCTTGAGGGTCGGTCAAGTTTGCCGATAAATGCAAGTGCAATAATCGGAGCAATGCCGAGAATGAGAGCAACTCCGATTCGGATAATGTTGACGATTGACTCGGGAGAGAAGATATTCATTCCGTATGCCGCATCAACTCCGAAGAGAGCAAACCAATGCTCGGGGAGCTGGAAGAAGTTATCAAGCCAGTCGGGCATATTTGAATAGTTTGAATATGCTTCAGCATAGCCTACACCGAGATTTGCGGTGTTTGCGCTCAAGGTAACAAGACCGAGAAGCGTTGAAACAAGAACGATTCCGCAGAAAAAAGCGGAGGGGATATTCTTGTTTGAGAAAATCTTTTCTTTTGAGAAAATGATTTCACAGCCTGCCGCAAAAATAACGGGCAAAACAGCGCAGGAAACAACCTGTGTGCCGTCAAGCGCACTTAAAAATGTGAAAAGGCAAACCGAAAGGCAGAGGATGATTTTGCTTTTTCTGTCAGACGTTTTGCAGTTTTCCGTAAAATAAACGAAAAAAGAAAGAAGAACACAAACAATAAAAATGCCGATGCTGTAATAGATAACGTGCTCGAAGAAAATCTCTCGCATTTTTTCGGATGAGCAGAGAATCAATGCCGTCAGACCGACTGAGGTCAGCGAAAGACTGTTTCCGAATCTGAGTGTTTTGCAAAGGATATAAATTGCTCCGAAAAAGATGAGGGCGAAGATAATCATTCCGAGGCTGTGTGCGGTTGTTGAAACGCCGAAGAGTGCAACAAGGGGAATCATTATCATCGTGCCGCCAAAAGGAAGGATTGCGGCATAACCGAAATCAGGATTAAAAAGCGTTTTACCGTCAATGCTTGCCTGCGCCCAGAATATCGTATCAGAACAATCCGAGTGGAAATATGCTGCCGAAGGGCCGAGGATATACCACAAGACGGTGCCCATTGCGGCAAGAGCAAAAAACGTTGCCGCAAAAACGGGTAGTTGCTTTTTGATTTTTAATACGTCAATTAACATCCGGTTAATCCTTTCTAATTCCAGAAAACAAAAGTGTTTTTAATCATTTCAAAATAAAACGGTGAGGCAGAAACGAGGTTTCCGCTTGTCATCAGCATAGCACCCGTTGCAACAGCGGCATTTACACCGCCGAGGGCAAATAATCCTTTTCTGAAAAGCAGATAACCGTCTTTGCCGAATTTGCCGAGAATACCGTCTGATGCCTCAAGAGCAATAACGCAAGCAAGAAATGCCGCAATGAGTGAGAAATCAGCAGTGTATCTGAAGATAACTCCGCCGAGGCAGAAATCAAGGAATGCAGTTATCGGAAGCATCGCAAGAGCAGTTGCGAAAAGGATTTTTCGGTTTGTGCCGATAGATTTCTTTTTGAAAATAAAGGGACAAGCCAAAAGCAGAAGCATAAACGGCATGGCAAATATACCAAGTCCGTTGTCCACGTAAACGTATCTTCCGTAATCTGTGAGTGAGATGTAGTCAAATCCCATAAAGGGGAATGAATTCGTAAAACTGAAACTCTGCAGGAAATAATGGAAAAATGCAGGCACGATGCCGAGTGGTTCTACGGAATAAAGCGAAGTGTCGGTGACGGTGAGCTGATATGCCGTGCCGAAATCAAAGAAACTGCCGAATCGCATTTCGTTATATATCATTGAAACGGCAAGTGCCGCCGCAACGGGCAGACCGAGAGCCGCCGCCTCTCCGATAAACAGAGAAATATTTTTCTCGCGGATTCTTTTGATTGCCCAAAGAATAACAAACACACCTGCAACTGCGGCAAGGGGTAACACACTGTTGACTCTTGAAAGAAAGCCAAGGCCGAAGCATATTCCCGAAATGGCGAAAAATACAAGTCGGTTCGTTGCTTTTTTACTGCCGACAGCCTTGAGCATAAAATAGATAAATGCCGCAGAGAATGCAAGACCTGCCATCGATGCGATGTAATAAAATCTTGATTGACCTCGGAGAATGATGAGCGCAAAGCTTGAAAGGAAGCCTGATGCGGCACAGAATGCAGGCAGATAGCCAAAGTTCTTTTTGCCGCTGAAAACAGCGTATTCTTCAACTGCAAGAGCAAAGAATACAGCGGTCATCATGCCGAAAACAGACATTACGAAACCCGCACTCGGCAAAGCTCCGATTATGAAATAAAACGGGAAATAAACCGTCAGAAGCGGTGCGATTCCGAAATAGGAATAATATTTGCCGTTAAAGAAAGCTCTGTCCCAAAGATAGTATATCCCGTCTCTTGTCGACGGATCGTAGGGATTGCCGAGCGAAAGCAAAGCTCTGTCAGGTACAACGTCGAGGTGAAGCTGACCTTTCATAAAAGCATCGAACTGCTGAACGTAAGGGTCGTATGCATCAACGCTTTTGGCAAGAGGATAGGCGATGAGCTCTGTTGTTTCACCCGTTGAGTTAAGGAATATAACAGCGAGAGTGCAACCTGCACACACGGCAACACCTGCTGCAAGAGAGCGACGGTGACGGCTTTTGTATGAAAGCGTCGGAACCTCGGGGCGGCTTTTATAAAGATACAAAGCAGTGCCGAGAAGAAGCATAAATCCGAATCGCATTGCATCAAACTGAACCGTATACGAGGGGTTTACGGTAACGGAAGTTACCTCGATTTCACCTTCGAAGTTTTCAAACGTCAGCATAAGGCCGTAGGTGTTGGTGTTTGAGTTGCAGTAAATTGTATGAGTTGAGTCGAAACTCGCAAGGGGGAACTGTTGAGACGTAACAAACGAAAGACCGTAGCCGTTTTTAACGTCAAGTGAATAGACTCCGACTGTTACAAAGTCTTGTTCGGAGAATGGGTTGGTATTGTGAAAAGTCAGTTTAACGGAATTCACCTCGAGGTCAAGGTCACCGAAATAAATCTGATTATCCTCGGGTGTGACCGTGTGCACCTGCACTTCGGGATGCAAATCCGACGTCTGGTCTCTTCCGCAAACGTAAGCGAAATAAACGAAGTTGCCGAGAACAAGCTCTGCAACGACCGATACTGCAATTATGATAATCGGCAGGAGTGCATCAAGCCTTTTTTTCATCTTTGCTCTCCTCGTGATATTCCGATTCGGTGTTTACGTTCCAGATGTTTTCTTTTGTCTTTTTGCCGTTTAAGATATTTGAAACCGCCTCGAATGAAGTTGCCATCGAGTGGTCCATATTGTTATATCTGTGCTGACCGTTTCTGCCGATGCAGTAGAGGTTTTCAAACGTGTCAAGATATTCAACGAGCTCACCGATGCGGTCATAGGTATCGAAATATGCAGGGTAAGCCTTCTGCACTTTTTCACGGTGGCTGTCGAGGATTTCGGCATCGGAATCAATAACTCCCATTGATTTAAGCTCTGCAACTGCCTTTGCAACGCAATCAGCTTCGCTCATATTCCAGAAATCGTCGCCTTCGTTGCAAAAATATTCAAGACCGACCCATACGGTGTTTACGGGGTCTTTGACAAGGTAAGGAGACCAGTTGTTGAAAATCTGGATTCTGCCGAGCTTAACGCCGGTATCCTGAACGTAAATCCAGCAGTCGGGTACAATGTTACCGAGAGTTTTGATGCCCGTTTCGTTTTTGAGGTTGAGCTTGTTGAGAAGCAGACCGACGGTAACGAAATCACGGTAGGGGAGACCCTTTGCGATTTCTGCAGGTGCAAAAGGAACAACGTCGCCCATACCTGCAACGAGGTCTTTGACGGGCATTGACGAGAAAAAGATATCGCCCTCGAATGCTTTTTCTTCACCGTCGCAGTTGCATACAACACCCGTAACGTTTCCGTCAGCTGTGTTGATGTCGGTTACTTTGTGGTTATAAAGAATCTTACCGCCCATTTTTTCGAATTCTTCGCCAACCATTTCCCAAAGCTGACCGGGGCCGAATTTGGGGTAAACGAATTCTTCAATCAGAGAGGTTTCAACTTTTCTGTTTTTGTTGGGCACGATTTTTGATGCCATATCCTTGAGCACGGCAAGGATTGAGAGACCCTTGACTCTCTGTGCACCCCAATCAGCGGAAATTTCGCTGGGATGTCTGCCCCAGAGCTTTTCGGTGTAACCCTCAAAGAACATGGAATAGAGCACCTTGCCGAAGCGGTTGATATAGAAATTCTCAAGTGAGGTTTCCTCTTTCTTGGAAACGGTTGACTTGAGATAGCTGAAACCTGCTTTGACGGTTCTTGAAAGACCCATATTGATGAAGGTCTGCGGCTTGGCAGAAATGGGATAATCGAAGAACTTGTTCAAGTAATAAATTCTTGAAATTCTGCGGCGGATAAGCATAACTCTGTCCTCTGTTTCGGGGTCGGGACCGCCTGCAACAAGGTCTTTTTCTCTGCCGAGGAGCTTATCGTCGAGCGACGGTGCACCCTGAGTGGGCATAAGGTCCTCCCAGAAAGCGGTAACGGCTTTGTCTTTTGAGAAAAAGCGGTGTCCGCCGATATCCATACGGTTGCCGTTGTGACGCACCGTTCTTGAAATACCGCCGAGAGTATCGCTCTGTTCGAGAATTATAACCTCGTATTCATTTGATTTTTTAAGAAGTTCGTAGCCTGCGGTCAGACCTGCGGGGCCGCCGCCGATAATGATACATTTTTTCATAATATACCCCATTTATGAATTTTAATATGCTTCCATTATATCACATCAAGTGTGAAAAAACAATTAAAAAAAGATTATGAAAATATTAAAGATAACTTTATTTATCTGTTCATTCTGTTATTGGTCGTTTTTGGGGGACAAAAACTCTCAGCTGAATGCGATATTTAAGTTGTTGTAATTTTTTTGCAGGTGTGATAAAATAACATAGTTCACAATGAAAATTATCTGTTTTTCACGGATTGGGTGATATTTTATGGATAAAGAAAAGAAAAAATCAAAGAAAAAATTAGTGATTCTTTTGTGCTTGCTTATTCCGTTTGTGCTTGTTATCGGAACACTTGCAGGTGTATTTTTGCCGATTATCATCAGCTATAACAAAAACGCATATCAAGAGGTCGATATCGTCGAGAGAAGCGATGAATACGTTATGCCCGAGCAGGATTCACAGCCTGCAGAATGGGCTGACGTGACGCTTTCTGATGACGAGGTCGGCAGAGATCTGACGGCAACCCTGCCCAATGATATCAATCAGGGCGGAAACAGCGGTGAAAAGGCGGATGACGGCAGAAACGCTTCACTCGCCAATACCCCGAATGCAATCAGTGTTTACGGCAGAACCCCTATCTACAAAGTGGCAAAAAAAGACCCGAACATTGAGAACATTCTCGTTATCGGCACGGATACAAGATACGTCACGAAAGAGAGAGGCAGAAGCGATGCGATGATTATCGTATCGTATAACAGAAAAACGGGATCAATCAAAATGACCTCTATTCTTCGAGATTCGCTTGTGCCTATTGAAGGTCACGGCTGGAACAGAATCAATGCCGCTTATTCATTTGACGGTGTAGGTCTTGCGATAAATACCGTCAACGAAATTTTTGACCTTGATATTCAGAGATTTGTTGTTGTTGATTTCTATGCCGTAACTCATTTCATCGACAAGGTGGGCGGTCTTAACATTAACCTCACGAAGAAAGAGGCAGAATACCTCTGGAATAAAACAGACGGTAAGGGATACCAGTATCACGAGGGCGAAAACTTTATGAACGGTGACCGTTGCCTTGAATATATGCGAATCCGTAAGATTGACAGCGACTTTTATCGCTCGGGCCGTCAGAGAAAGGTTATCGAGCTTCTCGCAAATAAAATCATTAAAGAAAAAAACATAGCCGAAATTTATGAGCTTACGGAATTCGGATTCTCACTTGTCAAAACAAATATTCCGTTCGGCGAACTTTCATCTGTTGTCGGTTCGGTTGCAACAAAAGCGGCAGGCAGAAGCATTTCGATTGATTCGCAGACTGTACCGTATCCCGATGCGTCGGTCAACAAATATTATAACGGGATGGCAATCAAATCGTTTGATATCGATGATGCCGCAAGAAGAATCAATAAGTTCATCTATGGATAAGATTCATTCAGTTTTACGAAGGAGGGAAGCGGTGTGAAATCCCTGAATTATAAACGCACCAAGTTTGCCTGTTACTCGGCATATTTTACAATGTCGTCAATTTTTTCGCTGCCGCCGTTGCTTTTTGCAACGCTTCAGGATATGTACGGAATTTCATACACCTTGCTCGGCACGCTCGTTCTTACGAATTTCTGCACGCAGCTTACGGTTGACCTGATTTTTACCGTATTTTCAAAGCATTTCAACATCGGCAAGGTCGTCAGAATTATGCCGTTAATTACTTCTGCAGGCATGCTGATTTATGCTTTGTCACCCACGGTTTTTTCGCAGAATACATATATCGGTCTGCTTATCGGAACAGTGCTTTTCTCGGTTTCTGCAGGTCTTTCGGAGGTGCTTTTAAGCCCCGTTATTGCGGCTATTCCTTCAGATAATCCGCAGAAAGATATGAGCCTTCTTCATTCGCTCTATGCTTTCGGTGTGTTTACGGTTGTTGTTGTCAGCACCTTGTTCCTGCGTTTCTTCGGTGCGGAGAACTGGATGTATCTGACCCTCTTCTGGGCAGCTCTTCCCATTGTTGCATCGGTGCTCTTTATGGTATCTCCGATGCCCGATATGACTCCTGCCGAAAACGAAGAAGGTACAAAAGGTACAAAACGCAGAACGTTTGCACTTGCTCTTTGCGTTGGCTCGATTTTCTTCGGAAGCTGTGCCGAAAACTCAATGTCAAACTGGGTTTCAACGTTTATGGAGAATGCTCTTCATATCGATAAAACGCTCGGAGATATTCTCGGAATGGCAACGTTTGCGATTCTTCTGGGCATAGCAAGAATAAGCTATGCAAAATTCGGCAAAAACATAATGCGAGTTCTTCTTGTCGGTATGATAGGCGGCGCCGTTTGCTATCTTGTAGCAGGTCTTTCAACAAACGTTGCGTTTGTTTTTGCCGCTTGTATTCTTACGGGTCTTTTCACCTCAATGCTCTGGCCCGGCACACTCATTATGATGGAAGAAAACATCCCCGGTCTCGGTGTTGCGGCTTATGCTCTGATGGCTTCAAGCGGTGATCTCGGAGCTTCAGTTGCCCCACAGCTTCTCGGAATCGTTGTTG
>JAGBUT010000024.1 GCA_017630695.1 Clostridia bacterium | reverse complement strand
TTCGTCTGTTATGTCCGAATTCAGCGCCTTTTCCCAGAGAATATCAATCTCTGCACAGACGGTGAGAGGGATGAAGCCTGCCTGATAGTGCCAGTCAAAGTCGAAGGCATGACCCGTGCCTCTGAGATGAGCCGTCTGCAAATCGATAATTTTTTTGATATAGGGCGCCGCCGCTTCGCCGTAATACGCATTGATGAAATCCATCATATGATATTCAACATCGCAGTTGACATCCCATTGGACTTTTGCGAGAAGGTAGTTTCTCAGCTCGTTGAATGCCGCGTAATGACCGTCACCGCAGTTATAAACATAGCCCGTTATGCCGATATCGTGCATATATTTCATTGTGGACTGAAGCGTTTCAAAATTCGAGAAAAACTGGGCGGTATTGAGGAAGTTGATTGTGTAGTCATAGATATACGTTCTGTCTGCAATTTTTACCCAGTTTGCAAAATCTTCGGCAATTGTTGCGTTTGTGTTGCCGTAAAGGTTTTCAAAGCTGTCATCGCCGTCCTGCGCACCGCATTCGGTGAGCGGATGGCTTCTGCACGCTTTGTGAAGTCCGCAGAGAACGGGAACAACATTATCGTTGCATCTGAGAGTCAGGTCTTGAGGCGGACGTTCGGTTTCTCCGTAAGCATAGAAAGTGAATGTGAATTCGGGGAATTCGTCATCGAGTGCATCAGCAAAATTGTTGGTGAATATAAGAGTAGGAGCGGAAATGCTGCCGTATTTTTCGTAGAGTGCCTCACAGTTTTCACAATGGCAATAATTTGAATTATCCTTCTGACCGATGTGAATATGGTCGGTGGTTTCTCTCGGGCATTCACGCATCGCTTTTCTTGCGTTTTCAACAGCAATCGGAAGCACCTCGGGATGGCTGAGACAAACGTGGTCGGTTGTGCGGGTGCCGTCGGGATTCATTGCAAAATATTCGGGGTGTTCCGCAAAAAGAGCATCGGGCACAAGCACGTCGAGAGTGACGTCCCACAGCACGTAGGTCATTGCACCGCCGTATTCGGGCATCTCGTTCCAGAACGAAACATTCATCTTCTTCCTTGCACGGAAGATGTCGTTACCGCCTGCAGATTCATTTCTTCTGATTACAAACGAAGGCTCAACGATTCTGTTCATATTGGCATCGATGATGATATCCTTGCTTTCGGGTACGGTTTCAAGCTCGGGAGTGAACCAGCGCACGCCGAAATATTCTTCAAGCAAAGTGTAGACGCCGTAAAGAGTGCCGCGGCTGTCGGAGCCGTTTATGAGAAGTCGGTCTCCGTCTGAGAAGAGCAGAAAACCGTCTTCGCCTGCTTCGCTGCAGTCGTTGTCGAGAATAATCGCTTTTTCACCTTCATCAATCTCGGATTCGGTGATGCAGGGGAGGATGGCTCCGCTGATTTTTTCGATGTATGTCTGAAGCTCGTCAGCGGCGGTCAGAATGCATTCATCTGTATCGTTCGCTGTGACAATCGAAAATTCGCTTTTGCCGTCTTTTACGATATACATCGGAGTTGTCACTGCAGGAGCCTGATAAGGCGTGCCGCCGTAGTCGATGTCGCTGCTTACGGGTATTAATCCGATTGCAAAAAGAATCACTTCAATAAGTGCGACTATTGATTTAACGGTACTCATTTTATTTTCACCTCAGTTATGATATCGCATTTTTCACGAATCCCGAATGCATCGAAATAGTTGTTTTCAAACGGAATCCATTTTTCTTTGAAAACTTCAAGTGCCTGGTCACCGTTGCGCTTTTTTATGCGTTCAAGCTGAGCTTCGGAGGATATCTGTAAAAATATTTTCAAATCATATATATCGGGAATTTCGGGATGCAGAGAATATGAACCCTCGATTATTACGGGTCTGCCGTAATGAAATTTTCTTTTTTTACCGTATTTACCGGATGAACAGTCAAAAACGTTGTATTCAAAATCCCTGTTTTCTTTCAGCGGAATAATGACTTCTTCAACGAAACGTTCGTAGTGAATATTCCCGCCGGGCTGTGAAAGGCGCTTTTCTGTGCGCATATCAAACGGCAAAAAGAAATCGTCCATATGAACAATTTCAAATCCGAACTCCTCGGAAAGAAGGCTTGTAAGAGTTGTTTTACCCGAGGCGCACATTCCGTCAACAGCAATGACTGCACAAGGTTTTGATTCCAGAGTTTCTTTTATTTTATCAAACATTTTTTTCATAGCTTCATTTAATTATAAAACCCCGACAGAGAGAATGTCGGGGTTTTTATGTGATTTATTTTGCGTCTGTGTTTTCGCCTGCCTGATCGTTAAATTCTTTAACTTCAGCGGCAATAGCCTTACGTCTTTCACGGAGTTCCATATACATTCTTTCTCTCTTTTCACCCTGAAGGTCATAGAAGAGCTGAGGAATGATGCTGAGGATACCTGTGATAACGGGAAGAAGAGTACACATAAAGAAGAGAGCATAACGTGCTTCGGGAGTCTGTGCACCCTGATTCTTTGAGGGATCGTAACCGAAAGCTTTGAAGAGGAGGGGCTGGATAACACCCTTAACGCTGTTAACCATCTTGGTGATAAGACCCTTCGCAACGCCTGTCATACCTTCGGAACGGAAGCCGTTCTTCCACTCGCCGTAGTCGATAGCTTCGTTTCTCATTTCTTCGGGAATAACCTTTCTGATACCCCAGAAGAACATCCAGATTGTTTCGCGGAGCATAAATGCGGGAATCATAACTGCAAGGCTTTCGTAGCCCTTCTTGCCGCCGATGTTGATAAATTTACCTGCTGCAAATACACCGAGCATCAGCACACTGTCAACATGGGAGCCTGCAATCCACAGAGCCTTTGTCGAGAACTTCGAACGTGCCCAGGGAACGTATGAGTAGGAAACGGGTGAAACAACCGCACCGGGAATACCAACGATTGTTGACATTGA
>JAGBUT010000292.1 GCA_017630695.1 Clostridia bacterium | reverse complement strand
CGTCTATTCGCCTGCAACTTATTGGGAAATGGGCAGAGCGTTTTATAACGCAATCTATAAAGATGAAAATCTTGTTGTTATCCGATATCCCAGAGGCAGAATGCCTGAGAATACAGAGTATTCCGAGCTTAATTCAAGCGATTTCGAGGTTATCGGTAACGAAAATGCCGAAACTGCAATCGTAACCTACGGCAGACTTTTCTTCAACGCAGTTGAGGCAGTAAAGAGTGCTGAAAAATTGGATAACGTTAAAATAATCAAGCTTAACAGAATCAAACCTCTTCCCGAAAAAGCGGTTGATGCCGCACTCGGATGCAAAAAGGTTCTGTTTTTTGAAGAGGGTATGAAAAACGGCGGAATCGGTGAAAAATTCGGCTGCAATCTTCTTCTGAAAGGCTATGAAGGTAAATACAGGCTCACGGCTGTTGAGGACGAATTTGTTGCTCACGCATCCGTTGCGAGTCTTATGGAGAAATATTCGATGAGTCCGTCTGCTATGGCACGGATTCTTACAGAGGAGGCGGCAATATGAGTGAAAAATTACGGCTTGACGTTGCCGTTTTTGAAAGAGGTTTTGCTGAAACACGTGAAAAAGCAAAGGCTCTAATAATGGCAGGCAGCGTTTATCTCAACGGTCAGAAAGCTCTCAAAGGCGGTGTGACCGTTAAGGAAACAGACGTTATCGAGGTAAGGGGTGCAGTCAATCCCTACGTAAGCCGCGGCGGTCTCAAGCTTCACAAAGCTGTTTCGGCTTTCGGTCTGGAGCTTAAAGATTGCATCTGTATGGATATCGGCGCATCAACGGGCGGATTTACCGACTGTATGCTTCAGAACGGTGCGTCAAAGGTTTATTCAATTGACGTCGGCTACGGTCAGCTTGCCTGGAAATTGCGTTGCGACGAGAGAGTAGTAAACCTCGAAAGAACAAATTTCAGATACGTCACAAGGGAGCAGATTCCCGATGAAATCGATTTCGCTTCCGTTGACGTTTCGTTTATATCACTTAAACTGATTCTTCCCGTTATGCACACTCTTCTCAAAAACGGAGGTAAATCCGTTTGCCTTATCAAACCGCAGTTTGAGGCAGGCAAAGAGAATATCGGCAAAAAGGGTGTTGTCAGAGATAAATCGGTGCATGCCGACGTTATTGCAAGAATCACGGAGTTTGCCGCTGAAAACGGATTTGCGGTGCTTGACGTTGATTTCTCACCCATAAAGGGTCCCGAAGGCAATATCGAATATCTTATGTTTATTGAAAAGCGTGAAAACGGTGAAATGCTTTGGCAGGGCTCGGCAACCGAACTTGCCGATAAATCTCACGAGGCTCTCGATAAGCCTTCAGGGGAGGTGTCGGATTGAAAATAGCTCTTATGCCTAACCTTACACGAAAAGAAGCTTTGTCTGTTACGCTCGGTATTTGCGTAACTCTTGATAAGCTCGGAGCTGAATATTCGTTTCAGCCTGAATTTAAAGAAGAGTTCGGTATAACGAACGCCTCTTTTCTTTCAGAGGACGAGGCTTTGTCTGATTGCGATGCGGTTATTGCAGTCGGCGGTGACGGCTCGATAATCCACGCGGCAAAATCCGCGGTAAAATTCAGAAAACCGATTCTCGGCGTCAATGCAGGCAGGCTTGCGTTTATGGCAGGTCTTGAAGATAACGAGCTTCATCTTCTTTCAAGACTGATTGACGGGGATTATACCCTCGACAAACGTCTTATGCTCAAAGTAAACGTTTTGAAAGACGATGAAATAATAAGCACTGATTATTGCGTCAACGATTGCCTTATAACAAACGAAGAGAAGCAGAGAATGAGCGAAATCGACGTTTCTTTTGCAGGCAGCCGGTTCAACAGTTATCTGTGTGACGGTGTGCTTATATCGACTCCCACGGGTTCAACGGCATATTCGCTCTCTGCAGGCGGACCGATTGTTGATCCTGAGCTTGAAAGCATTCTTATGACTCCGATTTGCCCCCACTCGCTTATGGGCAGATCACTTGCATTCAAACCTGATGCCGTTCTGGGCGTTTCCTCTGCGGAGGACGTAACGCTTTGCCTTTCGGCAGACGGAGCAAATCCCTTGAGAATTGAAAAGGGATGCAGAGCAGAAATCTCAAGAGCAGAATTTACAGCGAATTTCATCAGAATCAAGTCAGAAAATTTTATTGATATTCTTTACAGAAAATTGGCACAGCGTCGCTGATGCGAAAGGATGGATTGAAGTGAAAAAGAAAAGACACGAAACTATAATCAGACTCATCGAGCAGTATTGCCTTTCGACCCAGACGGATCTTCTTGAAAAGCTGAAGGAAGAAGGCTTTGACACAACGCAGGCAACAATCTCAAGAGATATCAAAGACCTTCGTCTTGTAAAGAAGGTTGACGAGATGGGCAGAAGCCGTTATGCAGTTGATAACGGTGATTCAGGCGAACTTCTCGGCAAATATAAGAGTATTTTCAGCCATTCGGTTATTTCTGCGGATTTCGCAGGCAACACACTTGTTATCAAGTGCTACACAGGTATGGCTCAGGCGGCTTGTGCAGCTCTCGATTCGATGCATTGGGAGGGCCTTGTAGGCACTCTTGCAGGTGACGACACAATTTTTGCTCTCTGCAGAACTCCCGAACTCGCGGCAAAAATGCAGGATGCAATCAACGAAATTATCGGTTAAGGAACAGAACTATGTTAGTCGGTTTAAAAATTGAGAATATTGCCGTTATTGAAAGTGCGGATATCTCTTTTGATAAAGGTCTTAACGTTCTGACGGGTGAAACCGGTGCAGGTAAATCGATTGTCATTGATTCAATCAATGCCGTTCTTGGTGAGCGTACTTCAAGAGAACTTATTCGTTCGGGTACGGAAAACGCTTCGGTTTATGCCGAATTCAGCGATATTTCACCTGCCGTTGAATCAATTCTCGATGAAGCGGGAATCGAAAAAATGCCTGATAATTCCCTGACTCTCAGCCGTAAGTTGAGTGCCACGGGCAAGAATTCGTGCAGAGTCAACGGCTGTGCGGTAACGGTTTCGGTGCTGAAGGAAATCGGATCTATGCTGATAAACATTCACGGTCAGCACGATAATCAGTCGCTTCTTTCTCCCGAAAAGCATTGCGGATTCATTGATAAACTTGCTGAAAATGAGGAGCTTCGTCTGAAATACAGGCGAGTATTCTCGCAACTTGTTTCAGTAAAAAAAGAACTCGATGCTCTCTATGATTCGCGCGATGAAAAGGCATCAAGGCTCGATTATCTGAATTTCCAGATTGAAGAAATCACCGCTGCAGACGTCAGGATCGGTGAAAGGGAAGAGCTTACCAAAGAAAAAACGCTTCTTGCCAACAGCTCAAAGGTTGTTAAAGCGTTGCAGAGAGCCTATGCGGCACTCACTGCAGACGGCGGAATTCTTACTTCACTCGAGGAATGTGCAGAGGATGCGGAAACAGCGGCGAAATACTATTCCGAGGTTGAGAAAACAGCTCTCGGAATCAGAGGTGCGGCATATGAGCTTTCCGATTTTTGTGCAGAGATCGGCAGACTCAAGGATAGCTTTGATTATAATCCCGCAAGGCTTTCGGAGATTGATGAAAGGCTTGATTTCCTTTACAGACTTTCAATGAAATACGGTGCGGAGGAAAGCGATATTCTCGCTTATCTCGAAAAGATACAAAAAGAAAAATCCGAAATTGAGATTTCGGATGATAAAATCGTTCAGCTTGAAGAGCGTCTTTTTGCTCTTTCAGATGAAATCAAGCTTCTTTCTTCTCAGCTTACCGAAAGCAGAATGACTGCGGCAAAAGCTTTTGAAAAAGCTGTCAAATCGGAGCTTGAATTCCTTGATATGCCAAAGGTTGAATTTGTTGTTGACCGTAAGGCAACGGCTCTGACTTCAAAGGGTGCGGATGCGATTGAATTTCTTATCAGCGCAAACCCCGGTCAGGAACCCAGACCCATTGCAAAAATTGCATCGGGCGGTGAATTATCAAGAATTATGCTTGCAATCAAAAACGTGCTTTCCGATAAAGATGATATCGGTACGCTTATATTCGATGAAATTGATGCAGGTGTCAGCGGCTCTGCGGCAGAGAAAATCGCCCTTAAACTCTGGCAGGTATCAAACGGCAGACAGGTTATCTGCGTAACTCATCTTGCACGCATTGCGGCTCAGGCAGACAGACATATGAAAATTTCGAAATCCGTTGAGGATTCAAAAACTTATACGAGCATTACTCCGCTTGATTATGAGCAGAGGGCGGTTGAAATTGCAAGAATCACCGCAGGCGATGCATTGACGGCACTTCAGCTTGAAACTGCAAGAGAGATGCTTGAAACAGCTAAAAACGGAAAAGGAGCACAGTTATGAAAATAGGCGTATGCTGCGGCACTGATATTGAAAAAATCAAGTATGTCAAGGCTCTCGGCTATGATTTTGCCGAATCGCATTGTCAGGAAATTGTAAAAGCCGAGGATGAAAAAATCGAAGCCATCAAAGCAATCGGTTTTCCGATTATCGCCGCAAACTGTTTTATTTCTCTTCGTGTTGTAGGCGAAGAAAAAGATGAAGCGGCTATCAAGGAATATCTTGAAACCCTTTTTTCAAAATCAAAGAAGCTCGGTCTTTCATATCTTGTTTTCGGCTCGTCAGCCGCAAGAAGAATTCCCGAAGGTATGAGTCTTGAGCAGGGCAGAGCAGAGATTATTGATTTTCTTAAAAATCTTGTTGTGCCTATGGCTGAAAAATATGATTTACCCGTTGCAATTGAGCCTCTTCGTCCCGAAGAGTGCAACGCAATAAACACTATTGACGACGGTGTTGAGGTTGCCAAAAAGGTGGATTCTCCTTACGTAAAAGTCCTTGCCGATGTTGCGCATATGTTTGTTCAGGATGAGGCAATGGATAAGCTTTTGCAGTATAAGGGCTTTATGCTTCACGCTCATACATCAAATCCCGATCCTGCACCCGAAACGGGCAAAAAGCGTACGTATCCCACGGTTTCGGATGCATTCAGCCAGAAGAGTTTCTTTGATTCGCTTAAGGCTGTCGGAGTTGAAACCTGCTCGATTGAAGCTGACGTTATTGATTTTCAGCAGGACGTTAAAAACGCATATGAAGTGCTCAAGGAGTTAAGGTGAACGTATGAAACTCGGCAAAAATGAAGTTATTCTTTTTTCGGGTGATTCGATAACCGACGGTAACCGAGGCAAAAAGATGGATTGCAACCATATCATGGGTCATGGCTATCAATATATAGTTGCATCAAGACTTGCTCTTGATAATGCGGAAAATATGCCGAAATTCATTAATAAAGGCTATTCGGGGGAGAATGCTGCTGATTTGCTTTCAAAATGGCAGGCTGACGTGATTGACAACAAACCCACAGTTTTGAGCATTCTTGTCGGTGTCAACGAAGGCAGTTACGGTTATTTCAAGGGTCTTACTCCCGATGAAGCGAAGGATCGCTATGAAACGAATATGCGAGCCATTCTTGAAATGACGAGAAAAGAGCTCGGCGATATAAAAATTCTTATCTGTGAGCCGTTTTTTT
>JAGBUT010000291.1 GCA_017630695.1 Clostridia bacterium | reverse complement strand
CCTGCTTATCGGAGTCAACCTTGGCGGACTCGGCACGCTCAGTGCTTCAATGGCAAGCCTGATTTCTTTTAAATATGTTGCAAAAGAAAACGTTTCGTCAGGCAAATATATTCTTGTTTTCTCTGCCGTGAACATTATTTATCTTGCATTCAATCTTGCTCTTTGGGTGTTGATAAAATAATTTCAGAAAATCAATTGACAAAGCCAGCATAATTTGATAAAATATTTGAGTTGAAAAACTCAATATTCGGAGAGTTGTCCGAGTGGTCGAAGGTGCAGCACTCGAAATGCTGTGTGGGGAAACTCACCTAGGGTTCGAATCCCTAACTCTCCGCCATCTCGAGTGTTCATAACGGATTCAAGTTGTGAACACTCGATTTTTTATTTAAACTTTATTTTTGAGCAGGCGGTGTGCCTGCTCTTTTTGTTTGTTACGGACAGTTTTCTATGCCGGGATATTTTTTGAGATATATTCAACAGCAACTCCCTGTCTTGTGTCGGCTCGGTAATACTCCCATTCGCTTTCGGTCAGCGGTATTTCGAGATAGCCTACAAATCGGTAGTAAATAACAATTCTCTGCGTTCTGTGCTTTCCCGTTCCTTGCGTTTCGTAAACAACGATTTTGTCTATCAGTTCTTTGAGCAGCGGTGCAGTCAGAGTATCCATTTGCATAAACTTTCTCACGGCTGATATGAATTGTTCCTTGCCTTTCTGCATTGTGCCGAGATTGCTCAGCTGTTCACGGTATTGCTGAATCTTTGTTTTGAGTTCAAGCCTTTCGCTTTCATACTTGTTAGACAACTGCATAAACCATTCGTCGGTTACCTTGCCCGAAACATTATCTTCATAAAGCCTTTCATACAGCCTCGCAACATCTTCATTTCTTGCGATTGCTCGGTCAAGTTCTTTCTGAACCTGTTTCTTTTCTGCAATAAGATCTTCGTTTGTCTTTTCGGCAAGCATACCTGCCGAGATTATTAATGTTTGGTTGTGAACTTATTTCTTCTTCTTTTTGAATTCTTTCTGACCTCTTGTGCTACCGCCGTCGCAAAGAATATCAACACCTGCAAGGTAGCCGTTTCTTTCATCAGCAACCGTTGCGATTGCGTAACCGAGTTCTTCAACTTTACCAATACGCTCTTCGCAGGAAAAACCGATAAGGAATCCGCCGTGTTCTTCTTCCATTTTGCCCATATCTGTTGCAATCAGACCGGGACTGAGCGAAACAACTCTGATGCCTTTTGCACCAAGTTCAAAAGCGCTCTTTGCAGCATACCAGCAAACAAAGTTCTTTGAGAGACCGTATGCAAAACCGTTCTTTTCATAGTCACTTTTTGCCATGTTGGCTCTCTTGATGAGCTTTGCAAGAAAAGCTGATTCATCGGTCTCGGCAAGAGGGTATGCTTTCTTGGGAAGGATGAACGAAGGAAGAGAATAAGCCGAGTTTGATGAAATGTCGCAGATAACACTGCCTGCGTTCATCTTCTTTGAGAATTCCTGATTAACATAAACCGTGCCGAGAGCGTTGATGCGGAGGATTTTTTCCTGATCTCCCGCTTTGCCCATTGCAGGTGAAATACCTGCGGCATTTATTACATTCTTGATTTCGCCGAGAGAAGCGGCATACTCTGCAAGCTTCTTGACGCTTTCACGGTCTGATGTGTCGCAAGCAAAAGAGTAAGCTTCATAACCCATTTCCTTGAGTTCGTTAACTGCTTTTTCAAGCTTTGCAACTGTTCTGCCCGAGATAACGATAATTTTTTCTTTCGGCATAAATTTTGCTGCAGCAAGACCCATTCCGCTGCCGCCACCTGTGATTACGCAAACGTTTTTCATTTTTATTTCTCCTTAATCTGAATTTGATTTATATTATCATAAAAGAATAAAATTGTCTATGGGAATTTATAATCCGTATTTTCTTATAAAATATGACGGAGTGCAGCTCCATGCATGGCAAAGGCTGTTTATCATTCTGTCATTATAGGGTGAAAAATCAAGATTGCCGGGCACATAGGCTTCCCAGAATGTGTCTGCACCGAGTTCAACCATTCCGCCCCATAACTTTTTAAGATATTGCACCACATCATCTTTCATTCCGAGTTTCATCATTGCTTCAACAACATAATGATGCATATATGGAGTGCAAGGCTGTTTTGCATCAGAATCACCAAGGCAATTCTGAAGAATTTCTTTTGCTTCATTGCCGTCGATTACACCGCCGAGTATCATCCACACCTGCGAATGAACGCTGTATTGACCGTTATCCGTTTCGTTTATGAATGCTTTTTTATCTGCATCATAAAGATGCTTTTGGCAAGCGTTTCTGACCTGTGCAAGTTGATTTGAATATTTCAAATAATCTTCATCACCGATTGTTTTCAGTAATTCCGAAAAACGTTCAAGAGTATAGAGATATATGCCCTGCAATGCAGTAAGTACTTCGAGACCGGGGCACCAATCTATAAAAGCAAACCAACCGTCTTGCTTTTTTGTTATCAGATTTTTATTGAGTGTTTTTTCAAAGCTTTCAAGCTGTGATTTGCAGATTTCAATCAGGTCATTTACAACGGTTATATCTTTTGTGTGTTCATAATAATCACAAACACTTACGATATATAAAAGTGCATAATCCTCAATATGTGTTTCGCCCGAATGATAATATGGCGTTTCGTAAGCGAATGACGGCAGAAAGCCGAGATTATTGCATTCACTTGCGGCAAAAAGATATAAACATCTTCTGACAATTTCAAGGTTATTGAAGGTGTAATAGTTTGTCAATGCTTCAAGCCGAAGGTCACCAATCCATAAACGGCGGTCACGCTTCGGGCCATCTTCAAAGAAAGTCTGCATACAATCCTTGAGAGTGTTTGTTGCAACGGTGTCAATCTTTTTAAGCATTTCATCTTTGGTTTCGCAGGGCAGAAGTGCAGAAACATCCGCACTTGTTGAAGCTTGGAAGCTGAAATCAAAAAGTTTTATCGGTCTTGTTGTTCTGTCAACGGTGATTTTAATGTATCTGCAGGCATATCTTCTGGGCATGGTTATTCTTTGCGGATAATCGATGTTGATTATTTCTTCTTGAAGCCAGGTTTTGGAAATAATGCCTTTATATTTTGAAAAATCATCGTTGATTTCTCTCATATCTTCACCGAATCTGATG